>CALPUT020000175.1 GCA_943326825.2 Chryseobacterium gleum
TGGAGAAGAAGCTTTAAAATTAGTTCGACAAATAAGCCCTTCTCTTATATTACTTGATATTATGATGCCAAAAATGGATGGTATTGAAACTTGTCAATTAATTAGAAAAGATTTACAATTTGAACAACCAATTATTGCATTTTTAACATCTAGAGCAGAAGATTATTCGCAAGTTGCAGGTTTTGAAGCTGGAGCTGATGACTATATCACAAAGCCAATTCGACCAAGATTGCTGGTAAGTAAAGTATCTTCATTACTTAGAAGGTTAGACAGAGCTGTTGAACCTACAGAAAATGCAAGTTCTTTATTAAAAATCAATCGAGATAAATATTTGGTCGAATTAAATGACAATAAAATTATACTTCCCAAAAAGGAATTTGAATTGCTTGAAATGCTTGCAAGTCGACCGGGAAATGTATTTACAAGAGAACAAATTTTATCAACAGTATGGGGGAATGAAGCAATTGTTGGTGAAAGAACCATTGATGTTCATATTAGAAAATTAAGAGAAAAACTTGGAAATGATTATATTCGTACCATAAAAGGTGTCGGATATACATTTAGCGAAGATTGAAAAACAAAAAACCAATAGTATTATTAATAATAGGAAGTTTAATTATTTACCTCCTTTCGTTTGTAAGTGCCCTACTTATTGAGTTGTTTTTTAAAGATTTACCTTTATGGAATATTATTCTTGTTCCATTATTCATAGGTTTATCAACTTACTTAGTTTTTTTCTATTTCACAAAATATTTCATTAATGATCGACTTAAACTTATTTATAGATCTATTCGAAAAGGAAAAATGACAAAAGAAAACGACTTTAGTTTTAAATTATCTGATGATATCATTGCTGACGCAGCTAGAGAGACAACACTTTGGTCAGATGAAAGAATAAACGAAATTTCAAAATTAAAAGTTCAAGAAGAATTCAGACGTGAATTTTTAGGGAATCTCGCTCACGAATTAAAAACACCTGTTTTTTCTATACAAGGTTATATTCTTACATTATTGGATGGAGCAATTGAAGATGAAAATGTGAATCGCGTTTTCCTAGAGAGAGCTTCAAAAGCAACGGAACGTATTACAAATATCTTAGATGATTTAGATCAAATTACACGATTAGAAGTAGATGATTTGCAAATGGAAATCAGATCTTTTGATATAGTAGAATTGGCTCAGGAAGTTTTTGATTCTTTAGAAATAATTGCAGATGAAAAAAATATTACGCTGAAATTCACAAAATTTTATAGCCCTATTACAGTGATGGGAGACCGCAGTAAAATTGCACAAGTATTTACAAACCTTATCAATAATTCTATTTCTTATGGAAACGAAAAAGGTTCAACTATTATACGATTTTATGTTGTTGATGATCTGGTAACAGTTGAAATTTCTGACAATGGCCCAGGTATTGATGAAATTCACTTACCAAGATTATTTGAACGTTTTTATAGAGTGGAAAAAAGTAGAAATAGAAATGAAGGTGGATCAGGACTAGGATTATCGATCGTTAAGCATATCATTGAATCTCATGGACAATCTATTTCGGTTCGAAGTACTGTTGGTCTAGGTAGTACATTTTCTTTCAGCCTTGATAAAAGTAAATCAAATCCAAACGCTGTTTATTCTTCAAGAGGGATTCAAATAAAATAAAGTATTTAATAAAAATCGCCAGCATCACTCTATTTATTCATAAAAGACCAGACTAATAAATCCTTAAAATTTACATCTGTGATTTATGTAATTCATAGATTTATTCTGTAACACAAACACTTAGAATTATCCGCTACTTTGTATCTCATAAATAAAAGTAGTTATCATGGAAACGTTAAAAAAAGTATCGGAAGAAGTTTTTAAAATCACTGGTGATTGGAAAGTTCAAGCTAAAAACTTAAAAGAAAAATTTTCTCAATGATCTTCATTCGATAATCTGTTATTCTCTTTTCATTATCATTAATTACATTTACCTGTTCATTTTTGAAGTTTTGAACATACTCTTTTAAATCTGCTTTCGCATTATCTAAATCTTCATTTGCTTCGTCAAGATCTTTTTGTTCTTCTTTTACTTTTTCTGATGCTGATTCGCAACTTTGAGTTAAAAACATCCCTGATGTTAATAATGCAGTAAACATTAAGATTGAAATTTTCATTTTTTTTGTTTTAATTATGAAAGAATTTTCACAAGACAAAATTGTGAAAGTTGTGCTGTTTTCATATTACAAAACTTAGATTCAAAATTGTATGATTCACAGTTAACTAGTTATTATTTTAATCGCTTTATTTCTTTGCTTACAAAGACTTTTGTAAATTTGTACCTCAATAGAAATGTAGATGTCTCAAAAGAAAGAAAATATTCGAAATTTATCCTTAGCTGAAATTAAAAAAGCGTTAGAAACATATAACGAAAAAGGATTTCGTGCTAAACAAATTTATGAATGGCTATGGAAAAAAAGCGCTTCTACTTTTGACGAAATGAGTAATCTAAGTAAATCGCTTAGAGATATTTTAAATGAACATTTTTACATTGATTCAATTCAATTGGACGATCAACAAATCAGTTCTGATAAAACAATCAAATGTGCGTTTTCTGTTGGTGAAGGAAAAGTTGTTGAAGGTGTTTTAATTCCTACAACTTCTAGAACAACAGCCTGTATTTCTTCTCAAGTGGGATGTAGTCTTGCTTGTACATTTTGTGCTACTGGAAAATTGAAATTGATGCGAAATTTGACCGCTGGCGAAATTGTTGATCAGGTTGTTTACTTAAAAAATCAATCGGAAAATAGATACAATACGCCTTTGACAAATATTGTCTATATGGGAATGGGCGAACCTCTTTTAAATTATAAAAATGTTCTTCGTTCTTGTGAAATGTTAACTTCTGAAGAAGGTTTAGGAATGTCTCCTAGAAGAATTACAGTTTCTACAGCTGGAATTGCAAAGATGATTAAACAATTAGGAGATGATGAAGTGAAATTTAATTTAGCTCTTTCTCTTCATGCTGCAAATGACAAAAAGAGAAGTCAAATCATGGAAATTAATGATTCTAATAATTTAGAAACATTGTCGGAAGCATTGAAATATTTCTATGAAAAGACAGGTACACGTGTTACTTTTGAATACATTATTTTCAAAGATTTCAATGATAAATTGGAAGATGCTCAAGAATTAGCTGCTTTTGCAAAATGTGTTCCTTGTAAAATTAATATCATTGAATACAATCCTATTGATGATGCTGGTTTCCAACAGGCTGACGTAGAAAATGTAAATGCCTTTGCTAATTATTTAGAAGGAAAGAATTTGGTTGTTAATATTAGAAGAAGCCGAGGTAAAGATATCGATGCCGCTTGTGGTCAATTGGCTAACAAAAACAAAGCGATTACTGAAGAAAATAGAAAACTTAAGAGTAATTTTTGATTTTTGATAATTTAATTAATTCAAAATCTAAAATCCAAAATTTTAATTATTCCCACCCTCGTAACTCAATACAAGCACGAATGAATTTTAGATTTAAATCAATCTGACTTTCATTGATACAACAACCAATTGCTTTTTTATAAGAAGTTATTGCATTATCTAATTCACCTTTATGTTGGTATAACATTCCAAAATAAAAATAGATATCTGAATCTTCTCTACTTTGTATTGTTTGAGATTTGATTAGAAGCGCTTCTGCCTCATCAAATCTAGCTGCTTTTATTAGGATTAATGCAAATTGTGTGTAAGTAGGGAAATAAGTTGGATCTATTTCGATGGCTTTACTGTAATTTTTTTCAGCTTCATCATTTCTCCAGAAATTATAACTTAATCGCCCCATTTCATAATATGGTTCCGCTCTATCTGGAAAACGTTCAATTAAATCTTCAATTCTGTTAATTGCTCTTTCAAAAAAAGCAGAGTTAACATCTTGTTGAATTAAAAACATCTCTTCTTTAAACTTTCCAAACTTAGCTTCAATCATAATTTCAAATTATTTAGCGCTAAAATACCAAAATCTTTTTCTATTTATCCCTAAAATTGGTATTCCCTATTAAATTATTTAACTTTGATAACCAATTTACAAAAAATGAAATTAGCAGAAACAATTAAAGCTGTAGAAACGTTCCATGATGCATTTGGAATTCAAAATAATTATGAGCCTACAACTGATTTGTCTATCAACGAGATTGAACTTCGTCACCGTTTGATGCAAGAAGAAAATGATGAATATTTAGAAGCTGCAAAAGAAGGTAATCTTGTTGAGGTTGCTGATGCTTTAGGTGATCAATTGTATATTTTGTGTGGAACTATATTAAAACATGGTTTACAACATAAAATTGCTGAAGTTTTTGAAGAAATCCAACGTTCAAACATGAGTAAATTAGATGAAAATGGAAAAGCAATTTACAGAGAAGATGGTAAAATCATGAAGTCTGAATTGTATTTCAAACCAGACATCAAAAAAATATTAGAATAATCTAAATCGGCTGCTTAAGTTTAGATTAAATAGAAAATTATAACTGTATTAATACAATAAACATGTTTACAGATTTCATTAAAGAATTACAATGGAGAGGAATGATTCAAGATATCATGCCTGGAACGGAAGAACAATTAGCCAAAGAAATGACAACTGGTTATTGTGGCTTCGATCCAACTTCAGATTCTTTACATGTTGGAAATTTATTGCCAATTATGTTATTGAAACACCTTCAATTAGCCGGTCATAGACCAATTGCTTTAGTGGGTGGTGCAACAGGAATGGTTGGTGATCCTTCAGGTAAATCTGCTGAACGTAATTTATTGGATGAAGAGACATTACAAAAAAATATTGACGGTGTAAAAGCTCAATTACAAAAGTTTTTAGAGTTTAAAACAGGAGATAACGCAGCTATTTTAGTAAACAATTTAGATTGGATGAAAGAAATGTCATTCATCGATTTTATTCGTGAAGTTGGAAAACACATCACAGTGAACTACATGATGGCAAAAGATTCTGTTAAAAAGAGAATCGAAACAGGAATTTCATTTACTGAGTTTTCTTACCAGTTATTACAAGGAAATGATTTTGTGCATTTGAACAAAAATTTCGATTGTAAATTACAATTTGGTGGTTCTGATCAGTGGGGAAATATCACGACTGGAACAGAGTTAATTAGAAGAAAAAATGGTGGCGATGCATTTGCATTTACGTGTCCATTATTAACTAAGTCGGATGGTGGAAAATTTGGTAAAACAGAATCTGGAACTGTTTGGTTAGATCCAGAAAAAACATCTCCTTATGCGTTCTACCAATTTTGGTTAAATGCTTCAGATGAGGATGCTAAAAAATTAGTGCGATTCTATACATTACTTTCAAAAGAAGAAGTTGAAAAAATTGAAGCTGAACATAATGAAGCACCACATTTAAGAATTTTACAAAAAGCAATAGCTGAAGAAGTAACAACTCGTGTGCATGGTGAAGAAGCTTTAAAAGCAGCAATCACAGCATCTAACATCTTATTTGGAAAATCAACTTCTGAAGATTTAAAATCATTAACTGAGAAAGACTTTTTAGCCGTATTCGAAGGAGTACCTCAAGCTAAAATTGAAAAAACAGCAATTGCTGATGGTTTGAGTATAATCGATGCATTGGTTGGGAAATCAAACTTTATTTCTTCGAATGGAGAAGCTAAAAGAGAATTAAAAGCGAACGCAATTGCCGTTAATAAAGAAAAAGTAAACGAAGGATTTATGCTTTCTGAAAACGACTTAATTAACGGAAAATATGTTCTTCTAGGAAAAGGAAAGAAGAATAATTATATTTTGATTGCGGAGTAA
>CALPUT020000176.1 GCA_943326825.2 Chryseobacterium gleum
AAAGTCGATGTTGATCCTGAACAAATTGATTGTGTTAAAGTAGCATTCGTTACAGTTGGTATTTCTTTAACAACAACAGCATATGAAGCTGTAGCTGATCCTCCACAAGAATTATTACTTGTAACTGTCATTGTTAATGTAACAGTATTACCTGCTTCAGCTAAAGTTGAATTATATGTTGGTGTTAATGATGTTGGATTCGTAATAGTACCATTACCATTATGTGCCCAAGCTATTGTTCCATTTGCAGAAGATGCTCCACTTACTGTTGCTGAAGTTCCAGCACAAATACTTTGAGTTCCGCCTGCAATTGCTGAAGGTGTTCCATCAATTGTAATTGAAGTAGTTGTGTTTGTAGACGGACAAGCTCCAACTGCTGGAATTGCATATGTAACTGTATAAGGTCCTGAAGTACTTGTTGACGGAGTAATAAGGCCAGTTGAAGAATTTATTGATAAACTACTTGCAGCTGAAAAAGTCCCACCTGTATAGCTATTAGTACCTGATAAATTAACTGCTTGTGTACCCAAAGTTTTACAAAAAGGTGAACCTGAGTAAGAAATAGTTGCCGTTGGCGTTGGCGTTACTGTGATAGTTCCAGAACCACCTGTGACACTTGAACAACTATTAATAGTATATATACATGAGTATGAAGTTGTAGAAGAAGGAGAAACTGTTATAGTTGGCGATGTTGCCCCAGTATTCCACAAATATGTTCCCCCAAGTACATCTGGTGTAGCTGCTAATGTTGTAGATTGAGTTCCACAATTTGCTGCCGAATTTACTGTTGGAGGATTTGTTCCTAATGTAGCTGTACCTCCGAATGTCATATTAAATCCTGCGCCTCCTGGTGACCAATTATTAACCATTAACCTGTAAGTTTCTCCTGCAATTACATTTAAAGAGGACACAAAACTATCACCACTAACATCTTCAGATACATCAACCGCAGAATTAGTTAGGCCTGTATTACCTGAAACAGCAGCAAAAGAACATCTGATTGGAGCTACTGAAGCACCACAAGATGAATTTGGTCCATATATAGCAAAATCAAAATCATCTGTTGATGTGTTTGGTGCAATATTCAAAGTTAAAGTGCCAGTTGTCTTTGCGGTAAATGTATACCAATTGGAATAAACTTCACCTGTCAAACAACTACTTGTCCCACAGGCCTCTTCAGGGCTTAATCCTGGTCCATAAGAAACATCATTAAAAGCAGTATTACTACATATAAATGTTGAACTGGAACAATCTGAGTTACCTGAAGCCAACGCTGTACCATTATTTACAGTAGATATTGTTGCAGTGAAACCAGCTTTTGTAGTAATATTATCAGAATACATATTAATTGTTAAACATCCTGACGAATTCGTTGCAGTATAAGTAAATGGGACCGAAGCAGATAAATTTCCAGTAATAAAACCCGTTGCATCTGCAGGAGCTGATAAAAAATATGGACTATTTTGTGCTGGACCGTTACCAACCATAATCCCATCCCATCCATTTTCCATATTAAATTGAGTAAATGTTATGGAAATAGATTTGCCGGCTGAAGTGGGACAAATTGTCTGATAAATATTATTAATATTAAGCGAATAATTTGAACTTGCGCCTCCATCATCATAATAAGTTCCTGAATTTGTACCTATTGGACATCCACCTGAATGAGATGTTAATACGCCAGTTGAAGGAGCAGTATAAATTTGAGCAACTAACCCACAGCTCAATAGCAGAAATAAATATAAAATACTTGTTTTCATTTCAAACATTCGATTAATTAATTGATTTTTTTGATTTTTCCGAAATCATAATATAATTTGGGTTTACAGATTTTTTTCCTAAATCTACTTTAGTAATCGAATACAATAAAATATTTAAACCTGAGATCTCATCGAAGATTATTATATCGTCATCTTTCTTTCTGAGCAACTTAAAATTATTAACATCTATATTTAAAAATTGTTCTTCAGTGTAATTTTGATTTGGTAAAATTTCAAATGATTTTGAATAAAAATATTCCATCATTTTCAATTTATCTTCATTCATTGAAAGTTCTTTAATTTCTTCAGAAGTATAATTTTTAAGTATCATAACTTCTGTCAATTTTGACATATTTACCTTAGATGAAATTTTACTTTGAGAAAAGGAAAAAAAAGTCATACTAATCGCTAGTACGAAAATTAAATTTTTAAAATTCATAATTACTTTAATTTAAAAAAAATGATTTTAAAATAGATGATTGATAGGTGAAAAATTCTTTTCGAAATTTTCGAATAGCATTTGTGTTCATAGTTTGTAGTTTATAATTTGTAGTCGATTTTACAAAGAAGTAAAAATCTTGATGCAAATTTATCAATTTTTTATGAGAAAAAAAATAATAATATACAAAAGTTGAATTCTCAATCAAAACCATAAAATATTCACTCAAAAGGTGTTTTTGATAAAAAACCCATAATTTTAATTAATAAAAGCATAACGTAATCTACTTTTATAGATTACTCAAAGCAACTCTAAAATATTTTTTGCGTTGAAGTACTATAACTATTATTATGAAAACAATCATTACTGCAACTTTTAGAATCCTTTTAGTAAATCTAATTTTCTTAACTACATCATATAGTCAAAATGTTACTAAGATAAAATCAAATAATCAAAAGCAGAATGAAATTATTCTTCAAAAATCTGATTTAGAGCTAAATGGAATTAATTCAGCCTTGTTAAATATCGAGGTTTCAATTAATGATATTATCAAATTAAGAAACTTTGACTTTTCAAATTACAGAAATTACTATAATACACAAGAGGTTCAAATAGAAAATGGGCCAAAGATTATTTTGTACTCAATAGAAGTAATGATTTCAAAAGGTCAAAAATTTGAAGATCAATTGATTTCCAATAAAAAGAATGTAGATGAAACAAATGTTATACATCCTATTATTCCTATAGTAAATATTGGTTTTGGTAAAAACCTTGCACCTGAATTACATTAAGATTTTGAACTTATAATTAATATGAAAAAACTAATCATAATAACAATTGCTTTTATAAACAGTATCTCATTTTCTCAAACTGGTACAGATTGTTCAACAGCTATTTTAGTTTCATCTTCAGGTTGTTCTGCAGCAGCAGCTTACACTAATGCTGGGATTACCGGAACACTTTCACCATTATCATGTTTTGGAGGTGGGACCAATAATACAATGTGGTTCAAGTTTGTGGCTTCTTCACAAACAGTAATAGTCAATGTAAATGGGGGTTCTTTGACTCAAACGATGGTTGGTCTTTTGGGAACACCACCTGCGGCTTGTACTGGAACGTTTCCTGAATTAGCTTGTAATAATCCAACAGCTTTAAACTCTTCTTTAACTTATAGCTCTTTAACTATTGGCAGTACCTACTACGTTGTTGTTGACGGTACAAATAACTTAACTGGAACATTTCAGTTATGTTTAAGTTCTCCAACTTCTCCAAATAATGATAACCCTTGTTCTCCGATAAATCTACAAGCAAATAATTTTTGTTCACCTACTGGAGCTTATTCTAATTTAGGAGCAACAGCTGAAACATTAACAAGCATTTCATTACCAAGTTGTTTTGATAATACAACAACAATGAATAGTGTCTATTTTACATTTACAGCAATTGGTCCAAATAATACAGTAGTCATTAATGGTGGTTCTGCAGGTTTAAATAGACCGCAAGTAGCTATTTTGTCATTAACATCTGGATGTTCGGGAACTAGCTATACTGTAAACGGTTGTACACAGGCAGCTAGTGGAAGTAATACAGCAACTTTAAATGTAAATAACTTAATTACAGGTACTACATATTTAATTTTGGTAGATGGTTATGCTGCAAATACAGGTTCCTTCCAAATTTGTGTAAATAGTTATATCCCAACTTCAACTGTACAAAATGAGCAATGCTCAGGTGCAATTCCTTTATGTCCAAATAATAATTATATAGCTACGACTGCTGGGGCAAATAATGTGGGAGATATTGATTTAGCTCAGTGGACTTCTTCTTGTAATGGAGTATTAGATAATGTAATTTGGTTTAAATTTACGACAACTTCACCTGTTCAACCTATTGATTTTGCAATTAATTCTAATTGTACTCCTTTAACAGGATCTTCTTATAACGGTTCCAGTTCTTCTTGGCCTTATGGTGGTGGATTACAATTTACTGTTTTTAAAAGCACAGCTGCAAGCTCTCCTTGTTCTTCAACTTCTGCTTGGTCCAAAATAGATTGCGTAACAATTGTAGGCTCTGATTTTTCAACTGCAAGTACTGGTTTTGGAACATTATCTATACCCGCAGCAAGTTTACTTGCAAATACAACATATTATATTGCAGTTGACAACTATCCAAAATGTAATTGCGATTTTGATTTTACTATAACAGGAAATCAAGGTACTAATGCAGGTGCAGATCAGCAAACATGTATTAACAATGTTGCTTTTCCATTATCAGGTTATACACCATCAACTGGTGGAACTTGGAGCGGGCCTGGAGTAAGTGCTTCAGGAACTTTTACACCATCAACTGCTGGTATTGGTTCACATGTTTTATATTATACGCAGGGAGGATGTACTGATTCAAAAATTGTAACTGTTACTGGACCTCAAGTTACTGTATCAAATGATGTTAGTCTATGTACCGGTCAATCTACTACTTTATCTGGGAATATTGTATCACCTTCATCATTCACTTTAACTTCTTCTGCATCTCCAGCAATTGCTATTCCCGATGGCGGTATTTCAAGTACTTGGACAGGAACAGGAACCGCTTCTACAACAACTTTTGTAAGTTCAACACTAACACCTGTTGGTTTAAATACAGGATATTCATTAACATCTGTTAGTTTAAATATAACACATACATGGGATTCTGATCTCATCGTCTATTTGACAAATCCATGTAATGTATCTATTCAATTAGTGAATGCCAATGGTAGTTTAGGAGATAATTTCACGAATACAACTTTTACCCCTTCCGCTACAGCTGCTATTTCAACAGGAACTGCACCATTTTCTGGCACTTTCATTCCCTCAGGAGGAGCTGCTGCATGGGCAACATTTTTAGCATGCTCAACACCAGGAACTTTTACTTTAAAAGTTGGTGATAAAACAGGTGGTGATGTTGGAACTCTTCAAAATTGGAATCTAGTCTTTACAAATCCTGTTACACCGACAACTTATGTCTGGTCGCCAACCACAAATATGACTGGATCAACGACTCTAAGCCCTACTGTTTCACCAACATCTACAATAACTTACACTTTGACAGCTACAGATTATAATGGTTGTAAAAGTAGTGATCAAGTTACAGTATCAATAAATCCTTCTTTAGCAATTACTGTTAACTCTCCAACCATATGCAATGGCGCTTCAGCAACATTAACAGCAACTGGTGGGACAACCTACTCTTGGACTGGAGGTTCAACTACGAATCCATATACTGTTTCTCCAACAACTACAACTTCATATACAGTAACAGGAACAACAAGTGGATGCACTGGAACAGCAATAGCTACTGTAACAGTAAATCCTTCGCCAACTGCTACAATAAGTGGATCAACAACAATTTGTTCCGGAAATACAGCAACGATTACTTTTACAGGAACAGCTAACTCAACTGTTACTTACACTATAAATGGTGGAGCTAATCAAACAGTCGTATTAAATGGAACTGGAAGTGCAACTGTGACTACTGCAGCATTATCTGCTAATGCTACTTATGCGTTAGTTAGTGTGGCTAGTTCGGGAACTCCTAGTTGTTCGGC
>CALPUT020000177.1 GCA_943326825.2 Chryseobacterium gleum
ATGTAATAAAACCAAACAAACGCATTGTACAAATGCATTTTCTCTTCGAATTTCATTTCATCAATTCGATAAGGTTTTAAGCGTGAATAGAAAAACTCTTTCGTAAATAAATAATCTTTTTCATCCCTCGAAAATCCAACTTTCAAATAAAGTGCATACAACTGTAAAGCTAAGTTTGAATAATCGACTGAAGATTCAACATGACTTTGCAATTGTGTACTTTCAAGCGTTAGTTCATCTGAACGTGTTACGATCGAACGTGTAATATATTGCGATTCAATCACTTTTTCAAATTCGACTATTTCCAGACAAAGGATTGTTGAATTAGCTTTTTGAGCCAATTGTTTTGCTTTGTCAAGCATTTTTAAAGCTTGGTGATAAAAAGCTTTTTGATACAAAACAGTTGAAAAATCGATTAATTCTCGAATTTCAATTTCGATGTGATGATTCGTGTATTGTAAACGTAAACTGGTTAGAAGTTGTTTATATAAATGTGCTTTAATGTTCGATAATTGAGACTTTTTGATTTCGGTCAATTTGGCAAGTGCCACTTCGTCCGAATAATTAGAAGTTTTATCAATAAAATCAAATAATTGTAAAAATTTTAATTCCTCAGGAGTAGAAGAATTCCTATTCGCGTACAATTTAAAGCTTCTCTTTTCAGCTTTGGATAATGATTGAATAAGTTTAATTAAATTATCTGTTGTTGTTGTGGACATTGTAATTTAATACCTTTAAAATAATACTTTAAACTCTGTTAATCAAATGTTTAATTTTAAAAAAATGTTTTTGGACATCGTAATTGTAAAAAACAATAATTTCTAAATTTTGTCCCTTTCATCTAGTTTTGCAAAGTGTTAAAACACAAAAGCATTTGAGAATCGTCTCAAACAAATATGCAAAAAATAAGTCAATAAGTTTCAGTTTTTTGAAACAAAAATATATTCAACTTCTTTACAAGAGTAGGGGTATTCTTGTATTATTTTCGGTTAACAGCAAAAAAATCTCATTGATTTCTCGATGAGATTTTTTTTTTGAGTTAAAATTGACAAAGATCATGATTTTCAATAAAATTTATACTTAGTTTTGTCATGTAAAATGAGATATATATTTCTAATAGGGTTTACATTTATTATTTGTTTGCAATCTTTGCAAGGATTTATCACTATGTCTTATTGGAAGTATAATCAAACCGAAATTACCAAAAAGTTCTGTGAGAATAAGGCAAAACCAAAATTAAAGTGTAACGGTAAATGTCATTTAGCAAAACAGCTAAAGGCACAAGAGAATCAAGGTGATTCATCAAAAAGTAACATGCCTAAATTTAAAAAAGACATAGAAATCAAATTAATTCATCAATCAATAGAGGCTATTTCATTTTCAATAATAGATTTTTCTGCTATTCAAAAAACTACTTTTTTTATAGTTAACAATTACGCTTTTAACAGTGTAAGCGATTGTTTTCATCCACCAAAATATCAATTCGTTTAATAGAGTTTTTATACTCAAGTTTTTTATTATTCAATTTATTGAACTATAATGTTTTTGTAGCTTAATATATTGGATTTAAATTCAATTTTCAAAATTATCAAAAGGATAGGGAATGTCTATTTGATAATGAATTAGTTAAACAATTAGAGTCGTCTTGATATTCAGGATGACATACAGATATTATATATAAAAAAATGAAAACAATTATTTTAAAATTTATTGCGGTAGCGGTTGTATTAGTTTCAGTAATGACTTCTTGTAAAAAAGATAAAACAGAAGATCCAGTAACACCTACACCAACTCCTACAGTTGTTGAAAAAGGGACTGTTACAATTGACTTAACACACAAATGGGGTTTCAGTAATGAAACAGATTTTGTTTTAGGTACAGATTTAATTCATCCGATGAAACATGATACGTTGAACTTTACAAAATTCAAATATTACATTTCAAATGTTAAGTTGAAAAAAGCTGATGGTACATGGTATACGCAAAATGAAAGTTACCATTTAGTTGATTTATCAAATACTAGCTCATTAGTAATTACTTTAAGTGATGTGCCTGTTGGTGATTATACAGATGTTTATTTCACAATGGGTGTAGATTCTACAAGAAATGTTTCTGGTGCTCAAGCTGGTGCTTTAGCAACTTCTAACGGAATGTTCTGGAGTTGGAATTCAGGTTATATTTTTCTGAAAGCTGAAGGAACTTCAGTAAATTCTACTTCAGGAAGTTTTGCTTTCCATTTAGGAGGTTTTTCAGGTGTAAATAACATTGTTACAGAAAAATATGTACAATTTGCAGGTAACAATCTTACAGTGACAAATGCGCACACTTCGACTGCATTTCTTCAAGTAAATCCAGGATGGTTATGGCATTCAGCTCCAAGTGTAAGTGTTTTAAATTCTATCATGATGCCTGGTACAGATGCTAAAACTATGGCAGATGGGTTTTTTACAAATAATTCATTTACGTTAGATCATATAGTTGAGTAAAGTTTTGAATGGCTCTTTATATTTTTAAAGAGCCATTTTTTATCTAATTTGTAAGCATTATGAAACAGATTATTATCTATTTATTTTTAGTCGCTTTTGTTATTAGTTGTAAGAAAAAAACAGTAGAAGTTAAAGTTTATAGTGAAAGTGATCGATGGGGTTTCGAATCACCATCTTATTTTCCTTCTCCAGACTATCAATTTGCAAATAATGAGCAAACTAGATTACGTTTTGAATTAGGACGTTATTTGTTTTATGACACGTTATTATCTTCTGATCAATCAGTTTCATGTTCAAGTTGTCATGCGCAAGCTCATGCGTTTGCAGATCATAATGTGAAATTTAGCAAAGGGGTTGGAGGTGTTTTAGGTCATCGAAATGCACCCGCACTTTCAAATTTAGCCTGGTATCCGAATTTTATGTGGGATGGTGGTGTAAATCATATTGAAGTTCAACCGCTAGTTCCGTTGACGAGTCCTTTGGAAATGAATGAAACGATGTCAAATATTGTCTATAAGTTGAATGCGAGTAGTTTTTATAAGGAAAAATTTAAATCAGCATACGGTATTGATGAAATAACTGATCAAAAGTTTTTACAAGCATTGACTCAATTTACTTCAATGTTGATTTCTTCTAATACAAAATATGATCAATATTTAACAGGTACAACAGCTTTTACTGAACAAGAAGGTAGAGGTTTAGGATTATTTAGAAATAGTTGTGCTCATTGCCACAAAGAACCTTTATTAACAGATTTTTCATATCGTAATAGCGGTCTTGAATCAACAATTGTTGATATAGGTAGAGAGTTAATAACTCAAGATCCAAATGATAAAGGAAAATTTAAAGTTCCTACTTTGCGAAATATTGATTTAACATACCCTTATATGCATGATGGTCGTTTTTTTACATTAACTCAAGTGGTTGATTTTTATTCAGATGGAATTCAACAATCATCTACAATAGATCCAACTTTAGGTGATGGTTTTCATTTCACTTCTCAAGAAAAATTAGATTTGATTGCTTTTTTGAAAACGTTAACAGATTATTATTTAATTGGAAATCCAGATTTTTCAGAACCTAAGCGTTAATTTCTTGTTTTTTAAGGCTGTGAATCGCAATAAAAAACGCAAAAAGTGTAGCTCCTAATTGAGTTTCGATGGTATCTTCGATTAGTGCTGTTACACAAAAAACGACAATAAATAACAATCCTAAAATATCTTTATTTTTAAGTTGTAGTTTAATAAACACACTAATAAATACAATAAAAATAAAAAGTCCCACGAGTCCGAATGTTACGATGTTGGTAAGATAAAAATTATGTGCTCTTAATCGATTTTCAGGTTTTAATTTTGTGTTATTCAAGCTGTATTCTTTGTTGAATGCAATTTGAACATCACCTGTTCCGACGCCAATCAACCAATTGTTTTTTATAATTGCGATAGCTGCTCTCCAAAATTCTAAACGTTGTAGAAGCGAATGTCCGTTTGGATCTTCATTGTTTTGAAGTTGATATTTTAAGCCATATAATCGACCGATTAATCCAGTTTTGTTTTCATTCACATTTGCAATTCCTTTTTCAATGGATTCAATGTCAGCTGAAGTCAATTGGTCAATTCCAGTTGCGTCTTTACTTAGATTTTTAGAGGAAATATAACGAATGATTGTTGTTCGAATTCGTTGATTCAAAGAATCTCGACCATAATACGAAATAGTTGATTTTTTATTCCATTCACGTTCAAGTTCTTTATCGCATATAGAAAGTGAAATTGGACCGTTTTCAGCAGTTCCTCTCAATGTAAAATCATTTTTATACGGATTGCCTTCAGCCGTAATTTTAGGTAGTTTTTTGTAATCAGTTTGAGAATAGGTTTCTGGTTTTAAAAAAATGAAAATAAAATATATACCAACGATTAAAATTGAACAAATACCGATTAGTAACAATTTGTTTTTTCGATACAGGTGAATAAAGGTGTGAACAAGAATGGCTGTTAGTAATGAAATAATTCCAGTTAAAACTTGACTGTAAAAAGTGTAAAATAATAACCAACAAATAATTATTATCAATGCAACCTTCAGATTTTTCGAATTACAATTTTTTAGATAATAATAAACAATAGCAATTGAAAGAATTATTAAAATGGAGAATCGAATATGCGAGCCAAACAAAGACATTTCACGAATATCAAGATAGGTGTGATGCCCAATAATATGATTGTAATTCAAGAAGTTGATTAGAGAACTTAAGACTACGCTAGAAACTAAAAAACTGAATAAAAGTTTTATATGTTGTTGAGTAATTGGTTTTGATACAAGAACTAAAGGTAAAATAAGTATTGTTGATTTTGTTCGAATGTCACCAATAGCATATGCGTAATTGGTAGACCAAATAAAACCAATAAAATGAAGAAGAAAATAAATAACTAACCATTTGATGACCGAATTTGATTTTAGATTTTCCCAATAGGTTTTAAAATCTGCTTCAATTAGGATGTTTAGTAATACCAACATTGTCCCCAAAGACATGAGCACTTTGCTAAATGACATTCCAATCGCAACGAGTGAAAAACCAAATAAATGAAAAAATAAATGAAAATCTTTACGATTCAAATTTTTAAACATAAGCAGATAAAATTCGCCTAAAAGACTATTTAGAAAAGATAACGCTTATTTTTTAAGAATAGTATTGTATTCCTTTTTGTTTTCTAGAATTTCTTTCGCTTTGTTGATAAAAAGATCATTTCTGAAAGCATCAATAGCTCTACCTTTTTGGTAATAGTAACGCGAAATGATTTCATTCTCTAAAAGCATTTTTATTTCTTCCTTGAATTTATCTAAATCTCTTTCTTTTGAGGGAGTTACTTTTTTTAACAATGCTTCATATTCTGCTTTAGAATCTTCGTAATAACCTTCTTTCACAGCAATTTCTTTCATTTTCTCTAATCGTTCTTCCGAAGCTGTTGAATACGTAAATGTATCTTTAATGACGAAGTTTTTAAAATCATTAAATTCTTCATCCGTTAATTTAAATTCTCCAGCTGGAGCTATTTTAGAATGTGTTAAATGGTATTTTGTTGCATAATTGAACACTAAATTATTGCCATAAACCATACTTGTTAAACGACTAAAATCTTTTTGTTCAATTTTTACATCTGGCTCAATACCTCTTCCATCTATTACGTCACGTCCATTGGTTGTTTTGAATATTTTCAATAATGAATCAGCAATTTCTTTTGGTTTTTCGTCTTCTCCTTTGTCGTAATATTCTAAACGCTGAACACATCTTC
>CALPUT020000178.1 GCA_943326825.2 Chryseobacterium gleum
GTTATAATTTTGTTAATTTAGCAGTATTAAACTATTAAACTACAATTATGAAAAACAACAAATTTCTTGTTACAGGAGTATTTGTGCTTTTTTATCTAGTCTCATTTGGACAAAGAGAAATAAGTGGAAAAATCATCTCCGACGCAGACAAACAACCCATATTAGGAGTAAAAATTCAAATCAAAGGAACGGTCTTAGGAACGATGAGTGATTTGGACGGAAAATACTCAATCACAGTCAATTCCGACAAAGACACTTTGGTGTATAGTCAAATCGAATTTGAAACATTTGAAAGTTCAATTGGATTATCTAATGTAATCGATGTTGCTATGAAAAATGTGAAAGAATTAGAAACTGTAGTTGTTACAGCTATGGGTGTAAAGAGAAGTGAAAAAGCATTAGGTTATGCTATTTCTACTGTCGATGCAGAAACTATTCGAAATTCAAATCAAACAAATGTTGTCAATTCTTTAAATGGAGTTGTTGCCGGAGCTAACATCACACAATCTTCTGGTGTTGCGGGAGGAAGTTCAAGTGTTGTATTGAGAGGTTTTACTTCATTAACTGGAAATAATCAAGCCTTATTTGTTATTGATGGAGTAAAAATCAATAATAGCGAATCATCAATGGGAGGTGAAGATCCTGGAAATACGGAATCAGTTGGTTTCTCAAATCGAGGAATTGATATCAACCCAGATGATATTGAATCAATCACTGTTCTTAAAGGTGGAGCAGCTTCAGCAATCTATGGTATTGATGGAGCAAATGGAGTTGTCGTGATTACAACTAAAAAAAGTAAAAAAGCAAATGACGGAAAACTTTCAATTTCTGCAGGTTCTTCAGTTACAGCTTCTCAAGTTAATAAATTACCTGAGTTACAAAACAAATATGCGCAAGGTGAGTATGATTCAGGAACGAATTCAGCACAATATTATGGACCAGAAACTGGAGAGTCAACAAGTTGGGGACCAAGAATTAGTGATTTATCTTACGATGGAACATCAAATAATCCATATGATAAAAATGGAAATATTGTACCAAATACAGATCCTACAGCTAAAACTCCTATTAATACATACGATAATTTAGGAAACTTCTTCAAAACTGGAATTACAACTAAAAACAATTTCTCTATTACGGGTGGAAATGAAACAGCGAGTATGCGTTTATCTGCATCTAACGTGAAAGAATCTGGAGTTGTTCCAACAAATCAATTTGAAAAAACAAATATAAGTTTAGGTTCTAACTTATCATTCTTTGATAAAAAATTGAATGTTTCAGGTACTGCAAATTACATTAATTCTGGAGGACAAAGAATTCAACAAGGTTCAAATTTATCTGGAATTATGTTAGGATTGTTAAGAACACCTGCTTCATTCGACAATTCAAACGGAATCAAAAATGCATGGAACGATCCAACCGCTTATCAATTAACAGATGGTTCACAAAGAAATTACCGTGGTGGTGGTGGTTATGATAATCCTTTTTGGAGTGTGAATAAAAATCCATTTACAGATAACGTAAACCGTTTCATGGGGAATTTTCAATTTTCTTATAAATTCTCTAAATGGGCAACATTGGCTGCAAATATTGGTTTAGATGCTTATTCAGATAAAAGACAGCAAGTTTTTGCAATTGGTTCAAGAGCAAATCCAGCGGGGAAAATTACGAACGAAGTATACAATGTAAAACAAATGGACCGTTACTATACGCTATCTGGAGGTAGTACGTTAACAAAAAATAAAAAATTAGACTTCTCTTACAATGTTGGAGTAAATACATTCAGCTTTGCATCTTCTCAATTATACACTGTTGGAAAAACTTTTGCATTTGATAATTTCGGAAATTTAGGTGCTGCAACAAGCATTAATTCTTCGAACGTAAAAGAAGGATATAAATCATTTTCAATGTTTGGAAGCGTTGATTTAGGTTATAATTCAATGTTCTATTTAACAGTAACAGGTAGACAAGATTATGATTCAAGATTCATTGTTCCTAATCAAGACTATAAATTAAAAGATATCGCATTCTTCTACCCTTCTGTTTCAGGATCATTTATTTTCTCTGAATTAATAAAAAGCAAAAAATTACTTGACTTTGGTAAAGTTAGAATGTCTTGGGCACAAGTTGCTAAAGGACCTACAAGTGCTTATTCCACAAGTACAGTTTACGAGCAATTATCAGGAACAGAAAACATTACTGATGGTTGGAACTCAACTGGTGGAATTTCATTTCCTTATAATGGCGTTACAAGTTTTGGCTTAAGTAATACACAAGGAAATGCTAATTTAGTTCCTGAAAGATCAAATGAATTTGAAGTTGGAACGAATTTAAGCTTTTTGAAAAAACGAATTGTTTTAGATTTTGCATTCTACCATAGACAAACTTCAAATGCAATTATTCCTGCTGCTGTTTCTGGTACAACTGGATATTCTCAAGTTTTAATGAATAGCGGTCAAATTCACACAAATGGAATTGATGTAATGTTAAATTCAGCAATCATTCGCAAAAAATCATTCGAATGGTCGATCGGAACAACATTCACAAAATATAAATCAATCGTTGATAAATTAGCAAATGGTTTAGATCAATTGTTCGTAGGTGGATTCTCAGGATCTGCAATTTACCATATTCCTGGTCAACAGTTTGGACAAATTTACGGTGGAGATTATGCAAGAACTAGTGATGGCAAATTAGTGATTGATGATGATACATCAAGTTCAAATTATGGTTATCCATTGGTTGATCCAAAATTAAAAGTAATCGGAAATCCAAATCCTAAATTCATACTTGGTATTACAAATAATTTCAGATATAAAAACTTTGAACTTTCTTTCTTAATTGACATGAAAGTTGGAGGTCAAATGTGGAATGGAACATTAGGTGCTTTAACTTACTTCGGAATGTCTAAAAACACTGAAAACAGAGATCAAGTTGGTGAAACTTCAAAAGTATTTGATGGTGTAACAGGACATTATGATGCGGATGGTAATTTAATTGCTTCAACAAACGTAAATACTGTACCTGTTGGTTTAGATCAAAATTGGTATCAAGGAAATGGTGGTGGTTTCGGAAATGTTGCTTCTCCATTCGTTCAAAATGCATCTACATATAGATTGAGAAATTTAACATTAGCATACACATTCCCTTCTCAAAAAATCAAAAATGTGGTAATAAGTGAAGTTAGAATTTATTTAACAGGAAATAATCTATTATTATTCACTCCATACACAGGTGTAGATCCAGAAACTAGTTTAGTAGGATCGGCTAGCAATGCAAAAGGAATCGATTATTTCAATATGCCGAATACTCGTTCAATGACTTTTGGTTTAAATATTAAATTATAAAACTTAAAAAAATGAAAAAAAGTATATTATTTAGTTTACTTGCAGTTGTTTTAAGTTTAACTGCTTGTAAAAAATATTTTGGTGATGTAAATACAAATCCAAATAACCCACTTTCGGTTGAACCAAAAGTAATTCTTCCTGGAATTGAAACTGCAATTAGCTATTCACTAGGTGGTGATGCTGCACGTTTCTCAGCGATATTAAATCAACAATTAACAGGTATCGATAGACAATGGACAGTTTTAGAGAAATACAAGTTTGTTGGTTCAGATGTTGAAGAATTGTATGAGACAAATATCTATACAAAGGTATTAGTTGAAATTCATAATCTTAAAATTATTGCAAATGAAAATGGATACCATCATTACAATGGTGTAGCCAAAACATTAGAGGCTTATACATTACTATTTGTTACCGATTTTTGGGATGCTTCACCATACTCAGATGCTTTCAAAGGGTTCAATAATCTTCAACCAAAATATGATTCACAAGCAGAATTATACTCAACTGTTTTTAGTTTATTAGCAGATGCTCGATCTGATTTAAATCAACCAAATGGCGGTTCAAAAGTTCCAGCGGAAGATGATTTAATGTATGGTGGTGATATAACTAAATGGATTGGATTAACAAATTTCATAGAAGCAAGAGCGAATTTAAGATTAGCTAAAAACAATGCTTCAAAATACCAAGATGCGTTAACTGCAATAAATAGTGGATTAACTGCAGATTGGCAATATCCATATTCTGGAGGAGCATTTGCACATCCAATGAATCAATTTAATGTGAATTGGGGATCAGTTGCTTTAGGAAATAGAATTACTGAATTATTGACTACATACAATGATCCTCGTATGCCACTTTACAATCAACCATTTGATGAATCGAATACGTACTTCACAGATAATAAAAATCATGTTATTGCGTCTTTAATCGAACAAGAATTCATCATGGCTGAATGTAAATTCCAAATTTCTGGACCTGCAAGTGCTTATACAAATTACATCAATGGTATTACGTTGGCACTTCAAAGAGATGGTGTTAGTTCAACTGATATCACTACTTATTTAGCTCAAAATTCAGTTGATCCAGGTGCTGGAAGTATTACATTAGAACACATCATAAATCAAAAATACTTAGCTTTGATTTTAGAGCATGAAACGTTTACAGACTGGAGAAGAACAGGATTTCCAACACTCGTTCCGAATAATGGATCAGTGATTCCAAGAAGATTTCCAACTCCTCAAAGTGAATTAAACTTGAATGCTGGTAATGTTCCTCAAAGCACAATTTTTTCAAGAGTAACTTGGGATAATTAAAATTAAAATTTTAGAAAATAAAATGGTGTCTTTGCTTTGTTAAAGACACCATTTATTTTTTATACGAATAATTTTCTATCCAAATCCAACCATTCTAAAGTTGAAGTTGAGAAAATATTTGTCTGATCTTCAATACTTAAATTGCTTTCTTCGATGAATTTACCGAATTCTAAATCACCCAATGGAAAAGGATAATCTGTTCCGAAACAAACACGTTTACTTCCCTGCATTTTTAAAATGTATTCCAATGCATCAATGTCATGTGTAATACAATCTACCCAAAATTTACCAACGTATTCTCTTGGATTAATTGGGTTATCAATCGCAACTAAATCTGGTCTGCAATTAAAACCATGCTCAATTCTTCCTAATGTTGGTAAAAATGAACCTCCAGCGTGAGAAAAACAAACTCTTAAATTAGGTAAACGTTCTAATACACCTCCGAAAACCATCGAACAAGCTGCACGAGAAGTTTCAGCAGGCATTCCAACCAACCAAGGTAACCAATATTTTTCCATGCTATTGAAACCCATCATTTGCCAAGGATGAATCATGACAGCCATTCCTAAACGTTCGCAAGCTTCGAAAATTGGAAAGAATTTTTCTTCACTTAAGTTCTCATCGTTGATGTTTGAACCAATTTGAACTCCAACATGTCCAATTGCTTTTGCGCGTTCTAATTCTTGAATGGCTAATTGCGGATCTTGCATTGGAATAGTTGCTAATCCAATATAATTTTTAGGATATTTTGCAATTAATTCAGCAATATGATCATTTAAAAATTGAGAGGTTTGCAAACAATCTTGTGGCTTTGCATTGTAGGAAAACATTACTGGAATTGTACAAACAACTTGCACTTTTGTCTGAAAATCTTCGTATTCAGTAACACGAATGTCTTCATCCCAACAGTTTTCTTTTATACGGCGAAAAAATTTCCCACCTTGCATCATATCTGCCGTTTTATCTTCGTTATGATTTAAAAAAATAAAATCCCCATAGCCAAATTTCTTAGTCCAATCCGGTAAGTTTTTTGGAATGATATGAGAATGCATATCA
>CALPUT020000179.1 GCA_943326825.2 Chryseobacterium gleum
TAGCAGTTTTAATCAATTGCTTTTGAAGATCTAATTTATTTCCGACAATGTATGTTTTAGCAATACCTTCTATAGCAGATGCTATAAGCATATAAGCCCAAGTTGGAACGAATGCATCAGCAGAACAATAAATATAAATAGCTTTATTTTCAAATTGTTTCCAATCATTTTCTTTGATCCAAGTTCTAAAATCTTTTTCTTTTAGAACAAGACCTTGCCACAATTGTTCAGCTAAATCAATTCCAATAATTTGTTCTTTAGGATTAAATTTAGCTAAATCTAAACTTATTAAGCCACTGTCTTTTACTTTGTTGATTATTTCTTCCATTGCTCAAAAATGTAGTGTAAAAATAAGGAAATTTCACGTTAATTATTCAATATTAAAAAAGTCGAATGATTCACACAAAGCGAAGTCGAAGCATGTCATCTTGTCATTAAAAAATCAAAGGCATATCTTTTGACAATCAGCTGTATGCAAAAGCAAAAAACACATCCGTTTGGTTCAACTTTAGAAGCAATTTTGTATCCAACATTATTATTAATAGTGATGTGGGTCTTTTTTTGGGCTGAACAGTTATTTCCATATAATTTCCATGAATTAGGTGTGTTGCCAAGAAATATTTCAGGATTAAAAGGAATAGTCTTTATGCCTTTAATTCATTCAAAGACAGACTTTGCGCATATCATCAATAATTCTGCTCCTGCATTTATTTTATTAGCTGCATTGGTGTATTTCTATCGTGAAATTGCTTTGAAAGTCTTTGTTTTTAGTTGGTTCTTAACTGGTTTATTTGTCTGGATTTTAGCAAATGATAAAGGTGGATATCACATAGGAATGAGCGGTGTCATTTATGCTTTAGCTAGTTTTCTTTTCACTAGTGGTGTTTTACGAAAATTTCTTCCTCTTCAAGCTATTTCAATGTTTGTAGCATTTATGTATGGAGGAATGGTTTGGGGAATTTTACCGATGGAAGAGAAAATTTCTTGGGAAGGACATTTATCAGGAATGGTCATGGGTATCGTTTTTGCTTTTTATTATAAAAATGAAGGTCCCGTTCGACCTAAATACCAATACGAAATTGAGAAAGAAATGGGTATTGAACCACCTGATTTTGAAGCAATCTTAGCAGAAAAAATTAGGTTAGCTGAATTAGCAGAACAAGAGGCATTAATCGTAAAAGAAGATCATTATCAAAATCATCCTCACTTTCAGCGAGTAGTTTACCATTTTGTTCCGAAAGAGAAAGATATTAAAGATTTATCTTCGGGTGGTAACGTTCAGAAATAGTTCCATTTCCTTTTGAAGTTTCTTCCCATGAATCTATTTCGAAAGAAATGCAAATGTATTCACATGTACTTAAATCAATAAATTCACCAGTAAAATAACTTGCTAAATCTGACAAACCATTATTGTGACCAATAATAAATAGATTTTCATTCTGTTTTTGTTCCCAAATAAATGATAATAATTTAGGACTTTCAGCTAAATAAAGTTTATCTAGATATTTAACAGTTGTAAATTCATTTCCCTCTTTTACTATTTTAATTGTTTGTCTTGTTCTAGCTGCTTCTGAACAAAATATTTGTGTAGGTTGAAAGTTTTTTGATTTAAAATAGAGAGCTATATTTTCAGCCTGTAAAATACCTTTTTGCATTAATTTTCGATCGAAATCTTTTCCGCTATCCGAAAAAGGTTCTGTCTTAGCATGTCTTAAAAGATGTAATTTCATATTTTATCCAACTGTTTGATTAATTAATACTTTCTTTTCTTATGTTCCGAATTTCAAAAAAATGATACAGAATAGCAAAGCAATTTAATTAGAATTTGGATCTTTCAATATCATACTAAAGTAAGAAAAAATCAACGAATATTGAATTTAACAGTGAATTTATTAAATATTAAAAATTTAATTAAAAGCAGATAATGGAAAAGATGGGAATAAATTTAATATGACAATTCCTTCAATTTTAAAGAACGCTTCTTCTAGAGTTGTCATTTCTATTAATTTTAGAATTAACTTTGGAATTGAAATCAAAATATAAGCTATGTACAAATTATCACTAATTACATTAATACTTTCTACTTTTTCATTTGCTCAAATAACTGT
The DNA here is from genome assembly GCA_943326825.2 of Chryseobacterium gleum. GTDB lineage: Bacteria > Bacteroidota > Bacteroidia > Flavobacteriales_D > Crocinitomicaceae > CAIUKX01. Next base: position 2,109 of record CALPUT020000179.1, read on the forward strand.
TAATAGTTCTGATTTTGCAACAGGTGGAGATACCGTTAGAATCAGTATTACGAATGGAACTGGCCTTGATTTTTCTACAACAGGTCCAAATCAAACGTGGGATTTTTCAACAATGGTTCCAACTTCTCAAGTGTTAGATACTTTTCATTCAACTTCAACAATTCCACTTTTTGCGCAAGTTGTTTTTGGAAATTTTGCACCTGCAAAATACCATGCAAGTTATTTTAGAGAAGCTACAACTCTGCCTTTAAGTCAACTTACTTTTTTGCCTGTTACAATAAATAATATTTTTCAATATACTCGATTAACGCCAGATTCAATGACATCGGTAGGTTATTCTATGGTGATTAATAACAATGAAATTCCATTTAAATCTGATACAATTGAAAAGAATTATGATTTTCCAATTCAATATGGAAACACTACTTTTTCAAGAGGGTACACGAAAATTGATATGAATCCAGTTTACAATGCTATATTGAAACAACATAGAGTTCATTCATCTTCTGTAGATGGATGGGGCTCAATTACAACGCCTTATGGAACATTTAATGCGCTTAGAATTAAACATGAAATTAATGAGATTGATTCAATTTCTTTAACTGTAGCGTCATTTCCTACAACATTACCTCTTCAAAATCCGTTAAGAAGAGAATATGAATGGTGGACTAATGGAGAAAAAGAACCTATATTAAAAATTACAACTTCTGAGATTCAAGGTATTGAAAATATTACGAATGTTCAATACAGAGATATTTATAGAGGATTGGATGCAGGTTTAAATGTTATAAATTCAGATAAATTTTCATTTTTCCCAAATCCTGTTTCAGAAGATTTAACTTTTACAAATGATGGAACTATTCAAATAATTGAAATAATTGATTTAAGAGGAAATAAAGTAATTGAATTTGATAATTTAAAAGCTCAATCGAATAAAATTAATGTTTCAAGTTTACAGAAAGGATTTTACTTATTACAATTTGAGACTTCAAAAGGAAGAATAGTTCAATCGTTTGAAAAATTATAATCAAAAAAGAATTATAAAAACCTTCATTTATTCCATTATCTTTGCGACAAAGGCAAACTAGTTTATCGCCGTCTCGATTTATCGGGAAGGAGGAAAGTCTGGGCAGTATAGAGCACCGTACTTCTTAACGGGAAGGTCTCGATTTATCGGGAACAGAAAGTGCCGCAGAAAGGAAAACTACCCTGAACTTGTTGAAGGGAAAAGGTGAAAAGGCGAGGTAAGAGCTCACCGTGCTTGTGGTGACACAAGTTGCAAGGTAAACCTTACGGACTGAAAGACCATGTAAACCAAGGCTTGAGGGTTGCTCGCCCAATCTTGGAGGGTAGGTCGATTGATCCCGACTGTGAAGTCGGGACTAGATAAATGATAAACGCTTTAAATTAATTTAGAGAACAGAACCCGGCTTATGGTTTGCCTTTTTTTATTCTTCTTCTTCTGGTTTTGGAACTGATTGATTTTCTTGAATAATAGTATCAGTTGTTGGAATAATTAATTCTGGCTCACTATATATTTCTATAGTCTTAGGTTCCTTCATTTTTTCAATTACTTTTTGATAAAATGAATAATTTAATGATTGTTTTGCCATTGAACCTTTAAAGTAAATAAATTCAATATTTTGATATTCAAAAGGGTGTATACGGCGATGAACAGAAATCGGAATTGTTTTCCATTTTTGATTTAGTTGTTCATTGAATTCATTTTTCACTAGGTATTCTAATAAGAGTTTAGCATTTTCAAAGTTTTTTGCTTGTTTTATAATGCCTGCGCAATGCAAATTAAAATATCCCCCAGATGAAGTTTGATTTAGAAAAACAGGCTTGTATATTACTGATAAACTATCTTGATTGCTAATGTTTTGTATGTAATTTGATAAATTGGTCAAAAAATAATTTGGTTTTAAATAATCAACCATCGATTTTCCTAAATACAATTGATCATCTTTAAAATTTGTAACTGTTTTATAAAATTCAGAGCGTTTTTTTAAGCGATTTATTGAACCTAAAAATGGAATTAAATTTGTTTGATTTTCTAGATCAGTAGTCCATTTTTCTTGATATTCATCTGTAAATAATTCAGCATATTTTTCAGGTTCTTTTTCTGCTTTAACTTTTGTGACTAAAACATAAGGATCAAGACCAATTCCAAACCAAGTATTATCTACTGATCTAAAATTAGATTCAATTAAACTATTTAATTTTTCCGAATTAATTGAATTTAGAAGTTTTAATCTTTGGGCTTTTCTTATTGTTACGATTGATTTTAAAATGATTATATCTGCATCAGTATTGTAACCCTCAGCTTTAATTTTTGAAATAATATCATTTGCAGATAAGTGAACAATTCGAACAGAAATATGATTTTTTTTCTGAAAATTTTTAAAGATGGAAAGGTCTTTTTTACCCAAACAATCTGTATAAATGGTTACAAATTGTTTTTTCGATTCTTTCGCGACTTCAACATTGCATGATATAGCAGTCAACAAAAAGACAACTATTATACTGAGAGCAAATGAACGCTTACTTAAAATCATAACACAAATATATTCATCTTAAATAAGAATCTGTACAATAAAAACTTTAATTTTATCAAAAATATACAAAGTGAGCGATTCAATTAAAACGACAAAAAAACAAAGCTTAGTAATTAAGAAATTGTTAGAAGATATTCAAACAGGTGATGCAACTAAAATTGCTGCTGCTTTGAAATTATTGCAAGTAAATGGGGACATTACTGTTTTACGTCCGTTAGCAGAATTGTTGATGACGGATATTGTAGAAACAAGTAAATATGAAATCATCAGTTTTTTAGGTGATTTAAAAGTTTCAGCCGCTGCAGATGAAATGATGGATTTAATAAAGGATGATCAGTTTTTACCTGTTAGACAAGCATTATTAACAAGTATATGGAATAGCAAAGTTGATTACAGTTATTTTATAGCTGATTTCGTGGAAATTGCATGTGAAGGTGATTTTATGGAAGCATTAGAGTGTTTGACAATCATTGAAAATATGGAAGGTCCATTTCAAGAGCAACATATTTTAGAAGCACAATTGCATTTAAAAGATTACATCGAAGATGATGCACCTAAAGATCCACAAAGATCACATATTTTAAGTGAAATAGCAGTAATGATTAAAGATTTTGATTTGGGTATTGATGATTTATAGTTGTTTTATTTTTAACGAATTAACTACTTCTGAAATGGAGTAGTTTTTTTTGAATGTTTAACTATATTTTTATTAATTTATATTCGATTAAAATTCATTTATGTTCGATAAAGAGACTAATTTATACATTATATATTAAACAAATAGTTTAATGAATTTAAATTAAATTATATTTGTAATAGATTAAAACTAAAACTATGATTCAAAAACGTACATTTTGTTATTTTCTTAAATTAGACAATAAAAGGGCATGTTTACTCAAGATGCTTTGCGTTGTAGGTTTAATAAGCATAAGCTCTAATTTGTTTGGTCAATCTCAAAAATTTAAATTTAATCATACAGAAATTGTTCTTGATAATAAATTAGTTTCACATTTTGATGCTGATTATTTAGAGAAA
>CALPUT020000180.1 GCA_943326825.2 Chryseobacterium gleum
ATCACTCACGATATTGGAAATCGATTTATGTTAGCAACATTGGCTGCGAGTGCCTCCTATATTGCTGTTCCAGCAGCCATGAAAATAGCTGTCCCAAAAGCCAATCCAGGCTTATATCTACCTATGGCATTAGCTGTTACTTTTCCAATCAATATCACTATTGGTTTACCACTTTATTTATCTGTTGTAAAAATGTTTTAAATATAAAATCTAGAAATCATGAAAACAAAAAATTCAAAAATCAAAGCACTTTTGTTATTACTTAGTCTAATCTCTGGAGTCCTTTTCATACTAAGTATTGTACTACAAACTTCATTTATTGAAATGGAACATTATATAATAGATTTTGCAACTAAGCACTATTTTATATTGGGAATCGCAAGCTTTTTTGTTTTCACAATCAGTTTTGCGTTATTCCGAGCATTTGATATTCAAATTACTAAAAGACAAACAAGAAAAAGTAATTGTAATTAATTCAACGAATATGGTGAATATAATAATATATCTGAAAGAAAAATACGATGCAAAAGAATTGATAACAATGCTATTAAAAGAAAAATTAATAGCGTCAGCGTCTATTGATTTGAATAACGTATCACATACACTTGAAAGAAACGAAATCATTGAAAATGTCTTCAACATTATTACTGCTCAATCTAAATCATTATTGTTCAATGAAATTGTAGATTTTGTAGAAAAAAGATTTGACGAAAAAATACCTATCAACTCTATTCCCATTATTGGATCTAATAGAGCTTTCAATGAAAGCATCTTTAATAAAACATTAAAGGTTTAACGAAAAAAATAAGGTATGAAAATGATTAAATTAATAGGTTTGATTTTATTAATGTTAGGATTTATAACTACATCATTTTTTATGGATAATCTAATATATAATAAATTAATGATTTCCTTTTCAGTAATTACAGGTCTTCTAATATTTAAATTACTAGGTGTAACTAAATATACATCGTAAATGTTTACGAATAGAGATTTAGTTATTGCAACAATGCATCAAAAGGAAGATGCTATTCAACCTATTTTAGAATTTAATTTAGGTTGTAAATGCATTCTTCCTACAAATTTTAATTCAGATCTTTTGGGGACTTTTTCTGGTGAAATTGAACGTTTTAATGACCCCATTGCAACAGCCAAAAAAAAATGTGAATTGGCTATGGAATTAACAAATACAGATGTTGCTATTGCAAGTGAAGGTTCGTTTGGACCTCATCCCTCCTACTTTTTCTCATATGCAGATGATGAATTTTTAGTTTTAATCGATAAAAAAAATGAGTTAGAAATAGTTGTTAGAGAACTTAGTTTGGAGACTAATTTTAATGCAGATTATGTTACTGATGAAAAAGAGTTGATGGCATTTGCCTTAAAGGTAAAATTTCCTTCACATGGTTTAATTATTAGAAAATCTGATGATGAACCAATTGATATATATAAAGGAATTACAGATTGGAATGATTTGATTTTAAAATTCAATTTATTAAAAGAAAAATATTCAAAAGTCTATTTGGAAACAGATATGCGTGCGATGTACAATCCAACACGTATGGAAGTTATTCGCAAATTAACATTGAAATTAGTTGACAAAATAAACTCAAAATGCTCAAATTGTAATACTCCTGGTTTTGGGGTAACAGAAGTAAAAGAGGGTTTACCATGCTCATATTGCAAATTTCCTACTAGTTCTATAAAAAGTCATATTTATTTTTGCTTAAAATGTGACTTCACTGAAGAAAAAAATTTTCCAAATGGGAAACAATTTGAAGAACCTATGTATTGTGATATATGTAATCCTTAATAATACTTTAAAATGAAACTTTGGTACCCATATACACAAATGAAAAATTTAAATCCTTATCCAGAAGTGATAAAAGGAAAGGGAGCATTATTTCATTTAAATGATGGTCGAGTCTTGGTGGATGGTGTTTCTTCTTGGTGGTCTACTATTCATGGATACAATCATGAAGAGTTGAATAAAACTTTAGTTGAACAATCTCAAAAAATTTCTCATGTTATGCTTGGTGGTTTAACGCATAAACCAGCAAAAGATTTAGCTGAAAAATTAGTAGAAATAACGCCGAAAGGCTTAAATCATGTTTTCTTTTCTGATAGTGGTTCTGTTGGTGTTGAAGTAGCATTAAAGATGTCGATACAATATTGGTCAAACAAAAATAAATCGAAAAAAAATAAATTTATATCCCTTACAAATAGCTATCATGGAGATACCTTCAAAGCAATGGAAGTAAGTGATGATTCTGATTTTATACAAGCTTTTTCAAGAATTTTAAATAAAGGTTATTTCATCAATGCTCCAAAGGATGGTTATTCTCAAAAAGATATTGAAAATGATTGTAAGGTTTTAGAGCAAATTCTTTTTTATAATCATGATAAGATTGCAGCTTTTATTCTAGAGCCTATTGTTCAATGTGCAGGTGGTTTTAAAATCTACTCTCCTAACTTTCTTAAAGAAGTTCGTAAATTATGTAATCAATACGATGTTTTATTGATTTTTGATGAAGTTGCAACAGGATTTGGAAGAACTGGTAAATTATTTGCATCTGAACATTCAAATGTAACTCCTGATATTTTAATTTTAGGAAAAGCGTTAACAGCTGGTTATTTAGGTCATGCTGCAACACTTGCTACAACAAAAGTTTTTAATTGTTTTTTAGGTAAAAATTATGAAAATGCATTCATGCATGGGCCAACATTTATGGGGAATCCATTAGCGTGTTCAATTGCGTTAAAAAGTATAGAAATATTTGAAAGAGAGGAATATTTGAAAAAAATTCAACAAATAGAAGCAATAATTACAGATGAATTTTCTAAAATATCCTCTCCTTTTATTATTGAAAAAAGAATAATCGGCGCTATTGGTGCAATCGAATTATACGATAAAAAATACATCGATGGTTTTAAAGAATTTGCATTACAAAACAATGTTTGGCTCAGACCTATTGGTAATATTATTTATCTAATGCCTCCCTACATCATTAAGAAAAAAGAACTTAAAAAAATTCTTAAAGTAATTAATAATTGGTTTATTCTAATTCATTTAAAACATGATAACTCAAAATATTAACAAGGCTATTACTGAATTAATTCAAGATAATGTCGTTGCTATTCCAACTGAAACAGTCTATGGTTTAGCTGGAAATGCCTTTAGCGAATTAGCAGTAAATAAAATTTTTTCACTCAAAAAAAGACCTTTACACAATCCGTTAATAGTGCATATTTCGTCAATTAACGAATTGGAGACTATTGCGATAAATATTCCAGATAAAGCGAAGAAATTGGCTAAGAAATTTTGGCCAGGATCATTAACATTGATTTTAGATAAACACCCCGATGTTCCTTATATAGTGACAGCTGGAAATGAAAAAGTTGCCGTTAGAGTTCCGAATCATCCATTAACGCTTGAATTATTAAATCAATTAAGATTCCCATTGGCTGCTCCAAGTGCAAATCCTTTTGGGTCAATTAGTCCAACTTCTGCTGAACATGTCCTTGATTATTTTAGTGATCAATTAGAAGTGATATTAGATGGAGGCCCTTGTGAAAATGGGATAGAATCTACAATTGTTGGTTTTGAAAATAATGAGCCTATTGTTTATCGTTTGGGGGCTTTAACGATCGAAGAAATAGAAAATGAAATGGGTCCAGTTAAATTCAATGTAAAAAATAATCAAACACCGATAGCTCCTGGAATGTTATCAAGACACTATGCACCAAAAACAGAAACATATTTAACGAGTAATATCAAATCATTAATAAAGACGTTTCCTAATAAAAAATTGGTGTTTTAGTTTTTTCAAAATCAATTGATGATTCTCAAATAATTCACACTGAAATTTTATCCAATCAAGGAAAATTAGAAGAAGCAGCTAAAAATTTATACGCAGCATTACATCGTTTGGATGAAAAAAATCTTGATATCATCATTGCTGAAATTATGCCTGACTTGGGTTTAGGGAAAGCTATGAATGATCGATTAAAGCGAGCAATTAAAAAAAATTAAATGAAAACATTAATAAAACAAGCATTTGTTGTGAATGAAAGCAACATTTCAATCAAAGATCTTTTAATTTCAAATCAAAGAATTGAAAAAATAGCGGATTCAATTACACTAAATAAAGAAGAAAGACATATTGAGCTAGATGCAACTGGCCTTTATCTATTTCCTGGAATGATTGATGATCAAGTCCATTTTAGAGATCCTGGTTTAACACATAAAGCAACCATCTACTCTGAATCAAGAGCAGCAGTTGCTGGTGGAATAACTTCTTTCATGGATATGCCGAATACAATTCCAAACACATTGACATTAGGTTTATTGGAAGAAAAATACAAATTAGCGAGCACTACTTCCTTAGCAAATTATTCATTTTTCATGGGGATCAATAAAAACAACCTGGAAGAAGCTTTAAAAGTTGATAATGAACAAATATGCGGAATTACAGATGACGGTTTGTATTTTGATGCTGAAGATGGAATATTAGCCAATTATCCTGAATTTTTAGAAAAGTTATTTGCTGAATCAAATACACTAATTGCTTTGCATAGTGAAGATGATTCAATCATAAAAAAGAATACTAATCATTACAAATCGTTATATCAAGATGAAATACCTTTTCGATTTCATGCAGAAATACGAAGCAATGAAGCATGTGTAACGGCTACAAAAAGAGTAATTGAAATAGCTAATAAACATTCGAATCGTTTACATTTTTTCCACATTTCTACCTTCGATGAAGCAAATTTATTTGATAATAAATTACCTCTTCGTGAAAAACGAATAACTGCAGAAGCTTGTGTTCATCATTTATGGTTCAATGAAAAAGATTACGAAAAATTAGGTGCAAATATCAAATGGAATCCATCTATTAAATCTAAAGAAGACCAAGAAGGATTAATTAAAGCCTTAATCGATAATCGTATAGATATTATAGCAACAGATCATGCTCCACATACAATCGCAGAAAAAAGCGGCAATTATTTCCATGCTCATTCTGGTGGGCCATTAGTTCAACACGCTTTGCCTGCATTATTTGAATTGTATCATTTAGGTAAAATTTCATTAGAAAAAATTGCTGAAAAAACAGCTCATCACGTTGCTGAAATTTACCGTATTAAAGATCGAGGTTACATCAGAGAGGGTTATTTTGCAGATTTAGTCCTTGTGAATTTAAACCAACCGTGGGAGATAATTAAATCTTCTCTTTTATATAAATGCAATTGGTCACCTTTCGAAAACGAACGATTTAGAAGTAAAATAAATAAAACTTTTGTGAATGGTGAATTAGTTTACTATGAAGGAGATTTAAAAAATGCTTCAAATGGATTACGATTAAATTTTGAGAAAGAGAGATGAATTTTATTTAGAACAATTCTAAACAATACCACATTTATGGTATTGTTTAGAATCAATCTAGATAATAGTTTTGTTGAAAATTAATAATCATGAAAAATATTCTATTTTCAATTGTCATACTGAATACACTGAATGCAATTTGTCAAGAGACAGATACTACAAAACATACAAATCTTAATGAAGTAATTATAAAAGAAAATCAAAGTTCTGAAAGTGTTGGTAGAATGCCGATTATGAAAAACAATGTTATTTATGCTGGTAAAAAAACAGAGGTAATAATTTTAGATAAAACAGCTGCGGAT
>CALPUT020000181.1 GCA_943326825.2 Chryseobacterium gleum
ACGCTAAATTTGCAAAGATGTCATTTGCTTCTGTCTATCCGCTTTACATCAATAAAATTGAAAGAATCAATCAACCAAAAGTAAGTAAATATATTTCAGTCGAAAAAAATCAATTTGAACTTGTTTAAATTATGTAGATTGGATATGTAATAACTACTTTACTGAAAATAATCATAAAATTTTAAATAATAAAAGCTAAGATGTTTTGTAATTTAATTATATTTAAAAATTAAGTGAGTCGAGTAAATGCATAAAAAAAACATGGCGTATCTGAAAAGCCTAATGAGTAAGAAAATTTAAATATGGGAAAAATTGGAATTACTGAATTACTACTAATAATAATAGTGATGTTATTATTATTTTTATTACCTTTTATATTGTATTTAGTTACACTTCAGAATACGCTTAAAGAAATCAAACCTGAAAATAGAAAAATGCAACCTGGTAAAGTATGGTTAATGTTTATTCCTCTGTTCAGTTTGGTTTGGCATTTTATTATGATTAATCGAATTTCAGACTCATTAAAACTTGAGTTTAATTCTAGAGGTATACATACTCATGAAAATAGACCAGGTTTCGGTATTGGTTTAGCTCAATGCATTTTATTTTGTTGTGGAATAATTCCAGTACTCGGTATTCTTTCTTCTATAGCAGGTTTAATTTGCTGGATTATCTATTGGTCAAAAATTCATGGTTTTAAGACAAAACTTCAATATAGTAATTCACATTTATAAAAAAAATAGGCTTCCTTTTGGGAAGCCTATTTTTTTTATATCTCATCTTTGAGACTTAATAATAAATCGTTTATTAATTGTTAGGAATCAATTGATCCAAAACTGGAAAGTAAATATTCCCCATTAAAATTGGATTCAAAGCATAATATTGACATTTCACTAATTCACCATTTTGCAACTCACACCAAAATTTATCAGTATCTGTATTTTCAGTAACTCCAAAATCATTTACTCTAGCTGATTTCGTAGCAATTTTGAACATTCTTAATTTTGTTGTTTTATGATTTGTTTCAGTTAATGTTAAAACACAGAACGGTTTGCTTTTTTTAACGCTATCAATCTGATTGTTTGATAATTCGTAATTCGGAATATTGAAATGGATTTTTTCGTAATTTTTTAGGTAACGAAAAGCCATCGCTGTATCGATTTGAGGTAATGGTTTATTTTTATGATAAACAGCTAACTTGTTGTTTTTATTAACAACTGTAAAACTTCTAAATGGTTCTTGAACATAATTCAAATCAACTTTTGAAATTTCAGTAGGACTTAATGCAAATAAGTTCGTGCACATCCATTTACGTGGATCAGCATAAAAACGTGGATCAATAATGCCATAAACTCCTTTGATTTTCATCAAGACAGGCAAATCACTTTTCCCAAATTCTTCTGATTCCAACAACATAATTTGACCTAAATGATCTTGTGTTGCGCTTCCAATATACCATGTTTTTACCCATTCTCCATTTTGAAAAATCTCAACTTTGGTATTTTGAGTAATCATCGCCTTGATCGTGTTTTCTCTTGAGTTTTCAGGCAAATAACCTTTAAATTCAATATTTTTAAAAGCATCTAAAATAAATGCGACACTTTCTTGTTGAATACAATCACCATCATTTCTCGTCCAAATCTTCCCTTTTTTAACCATTTCAAATTTGTTACCTGTATGGTCAGTTATAATTATTCTATCTACTGTATTGATATCATCGATATTGAACATGATTAATTCCGTATCGATTGTACCTTGATCAGATGCTAAATCATATGCAAACCAACCTAGAGTTGAGATAGCAATTATTGAAACAAATAAAATTAGAAGTTTTTTCATCAGATGATTTTAGTAACGTGTGTATTTTCTTTTTCTAAGATAATAAAGAACAAAGCCTAACATTAGTATTGATAGACAAGGCACCAAAATATTAATCACTTTATAGAACCCAGCGTTTGCTTTCACTTTTTCATTGTCAATTTCATGAATGTCAATTTGACGACTTCTAATATCCAAAACCGTATTATCTCCCATCATATAATCAACCATGTTTTGAATAAATTCTTGATTTCCGAAATACAATGGAATTCCTAATTCAGCTAATTTAGGATCTAATCGTAAATTATTTAATTTTGAAGGACGATACATAAACTGAGAATTCATTTCATTTTTCATTGAATCATAATCATTCTCAAGAAAACGACCATTTCCAACCAATAAAACTTTACCCTCTTTTTTACTTGCTTCTAAATAACGAGAGTTCGGATCTTTTGCAAATGCTTCAACTATTCTATTTTTATAGTGTGAATCGAACTTACCTTCAGATAAACCTGCTAAACAAATTTTATTGTTTTCATCTTTTGGATTTTGAACCAATTGAGGATTTTGACCGTAATTCATCGATAAACCTAGACTTACCATAGGGGCCATTCCAGTTCTTGTTGAATTTGTAGAGGAAGTTAAAATTGGTGTTAGACGGTTATTGCTATTTCCTACAAATTGTACCTCATTCACATATTTTAAAGATACAGGCTCTAAGTTTCTAGCAATTGGATGACTAGTAGGAGTTGCTAAAACATGAAAGAACCAAGGAATCAACGAAACTTTTGCCAACGGAACAGGCTTTGGAGCGCAATTCACATCAATCACATAATTATCATTTAATTTTAATCCATAATCAAATAACATTTTATCTAAACCGGTTGCATAACGAACCGTATGAACTGTTCCTTTCATATCCAATGAATCTTCGTTTAAATAAAGTGCGTCCATGAAACACATTAAACGTCCACCTCGCATTAAGAATTGATCTATAATGTATAAATCTTTGTCCGAAAAAGGTGCTCTTGGTCGTGCAATAACTAATCCATCAACACCATCTAATGCAGCAATAGAGTCATTTAATGTCACGTCTTTAATAGCATAATTCGGAGAAATTAATGCTCTAGCTCTTTGCGTCTCTGCGAACGTTAACTCCCCATGACCTTGCAAAAAAGCAATACGTTGACGTTTCTCAATGATTGAACGTTTAAACGTACTGATTAACATATACTCTAAATTGTTAATCGCATTTTGAACCATTTGACCAAAGGCAGGATCATTTAAATTATAGGGTTTACCAGGAGGTGTTCCTGGTAAAAGTTGAATCGTATTGACAGTATAGCCTTTGTAATCAATAACTGCTCCTGGCCAAATTAACAATTGGTTTTGAGCACCATCTTTCATATACGTTACATCCATCGGGATAATCCCTTTCCCTTTGTCGTAAATCTCTTCAAAAAGTTCTTGTTGCTCTTTTTCAGTTCCAGATAATGGATTAACAAATTGATATTCAATCTTTTTACCTGCAATTTGTCTAAATTCTTTTAATTTATCATCTAACGCATTTTTAAATAATTTCAATTCAGAAGGTAAATTACCTGCTAAGAATATTTTAATCGATAATCTATCTGTAAAAACAGTGTCATTTTGCAGAAATAACTCTGTTCCTTCTGAAAGAGAATAACGTTGATCTTCTGTCATATCCCAACGTTTATTTAGGAACGAAAAGATAATATTAATAATGATTATCCCAACAATGACAATTAATAAAAATGCCCAGTTGAAAATCCCTTTAAAGTTTTTATTAGTCATCTTAAGCTTATTTTTTCAATGATTTAATGACTGTTAATGCCGCAAATATGAACAATCCAATGATTGAAATAAAGTAAAACACATCCGCTGTATCAATTACACCTCTTTTTATAGAATCATAATGATATGTCATACCGCAATACTTAATAACTGAATCGAAACTTCCCATTAAGTTGAAAGATCCAATCAATGTAAGGCCATCATAGAAAATCCAACACATAAACATACCCAAAATGAAAGCAACGATTTGACTACTTGTAATTGCTGAAGCAAAAATCCCTATTGCTATAAATGTTGAACCCAATAAGATTAATCCGATGTAAGATGTAAATGTTGCACCACTGTCAATAATGCCAATCGGTTTCCCTAGGTAATACATTGAAATATAATAAACTATAGTTGGAATAATTGCAATTACTAACAATGTAACACCTGCAAAATATTTCGCTAATATGATTTGTAAATCAGAAATCGGTCTTGTAAAAAGAAGTTCAATCGTTCCTGTTCTCCTTTCTTCTGCAATAGAACGCATTGTAATTGCAGGGATTAGGATAAGGAAAATAAATGGTGAAAGGTTAAAGAAAGGAATTAAATCCGCTTCTGAACCTTGTAAAAGATTGGTGTCTTCTGAAATTACCCAGTGAAAAAGGCCTGATGCAATCAAATAGATTAGGATAAAAACATATCCAATTATTGAGCTTAAGAAACTTCTAATTTCTTTGAAATATAATGCTTTCATTTTTAAATTGACCTCGTATTTTTTAAATGTAAAATTCAACGAACTACAAAAATAAGATTTCCTAGCAAAACATCAATAAAGGAAAGTCTATATTTATCAATTAGTTTACCTATCTAAAACAAAAAAGCTGTCATACGACAGCTTTTTTAATCTAACTAAACTAAACTAACTTGAAAATCTTTATAACACAGGCACTACTCTGCTTGATTTTCTATACTAAACTATGAATTTACATTTTAAGTATTTTTTATTACTGTAATCCTCAACTTTAATTATTTAATAAAAAGTTTAACTGAGTAAACTTATTTATTGAAAAATAAGGCAATGTTGCTTTCAAATAATTAGGAGCTTCTATATTACAATCATAATTTTATACAGTGAATTTAAAATTTTTCATGTTGTTCAATGAAAAATTCCATTATTTATAGAGTGAAATACATAGTTCTACTATTTAATTCATAAGTAGTTCTACTTAGTAGAATTAATTATCCTTAAAAATTTGGAGAATCGGAAATATTTTCGGAATATTTGCAAAGCATTTCCACAGCGGTGGAGAATATGTTTATAAAGAAGAGGTAAGAGACAGGCTCAATGATCCTCTGGCAACCAACTTAAAGTCCGTCTTTTGACGGGTTGGAAAACCGGTGCCAATTCCTGATCCCGAATATTCGGGAAAATATAAATTAATAGTATAAAAATGGAAAAAAGTACAACATTTACCGCATTTGCTTTCAATTCTCAAATTGAAAAATTCAACTTCTCTTTTATTTTATTAAACATTTTTTTTAGTATGTGCTGCTGCATGTAATCTAAAAACCAAATCTTTTAAACTTTTCTTTAAGTTTTCTCTTTCGATTTATTGTTTAATTTAATACTAGAAACATCATGTTTTTTCAAAATACATTTTCTTTAAATACTAATACACTTACAGTGGAAAATACTTTACTTGAATTTGATTCTAATCCAATTAACAAAACATTTGATAAGCTTTTCATTACTGAATCAAATGAAACATTAAATGGATTGTCGATAACTTTTCATGCTTATGGGAAATACATTCCTGGTAAATCAAAAGTGGTTTGGGCGTGTCATGCTTTAACAGGAAATTCAGATGTTTTTGATTGGTGGCCAGGTTTATTTGGTGAGAATGATTATTTCAATCCAAAGGATTACTTCATTATCTGTGCGAATGTTATTGGATCTTCTTATGGTTCAACAAGTTCAGATCATAAAGATGAAAATGGAAATATCTATTTGAATAATTTCCCAACTGTAACTCCTCGTGACATGGCTCGTGCTCATGAAATCTTAAGAAC
>CALPUT020000182.1 GCA_943326825.2 Chryseobacterium gleum
GAAATTGAAGAAATTAATTTTTCATTTTCAGAGGCAGACCAAGGATGAATTCCAGAAGAAAAATAATTGTATTCTTCTATGTTATCTTCTGATTTATTGAAGATAACGTTTGAATTCTTTGTGGGAAAATGAGAATGAATATTAAGTAACATGTTTAAATTTTTGATTTTACAAGAATCGAAAATTGTTTAAAACCTAATCTACTTTCTGAAAAAGGTTAAATCTTTAAAATAAAATTAATATTTTTAACCGTTATTGAATAAGAAATGACGCTATTTCTTTTCTTATTCAATGATGCACATTCTATTTTTTATTCATTTTTAAATTCAGAATTAATAAATGCAATCATTAAATAAAAATTCTATTAACATTTTTGACGAACCGGTTTTAGGTCATCCTCAAGGGTTATTTATTTTGTTTTTCACAGAAATGTGGGAACGTTTTTCATATTACGGGATGCGTGCCTTGTTGGTCTTGTTTTTGATGAGCTCAATTGGAGAAGGTGGTTGGGACTGGACAAGTGCTCAAGCAATGTCATTGTATGGAACGTATACTTCAATGGTTTATTTAACTCCAATTTTAGGTGGTTATTTGGCGGATCGATATTTAGGTTATCGGAATGCAGTTTTAATTGGAGCGATTGTTATGACTTTAGGTCACGTTTCTATGGCTTTAGAATTTCATCATATTTTCTTGTACATCGGTATTGGTTGTTTAATTGTTGGAAATGGATTTTTCAAACCAAATATGACATCTATTATTTCAACGATGTACAAAGATGCTCCAGAGAAAAAAGATGGAGCTTATACAATTTTTTATATGGGAGTAAATGCAGGATCATTCTTAGGGATTATGTTGTGTGGATACTTAGGAGAAACGTTAGGTTGGTCTTACGGTTTTGGTTTGGCTGGAATCTTTATGATTTTAGGAATGATTCAGTTTTATTTCTCTCAAAAAATATTTGGAAATATTGGTGAAAAACCTGTTAAAGTATCAAATGAGAATCCCAAAGAAGTAAAATTGGAATTTGAAGGAGATCGTTTAAATCCATTTACTCAAGTAGATAAAATAATTATTTTTATTTGTGCATTAGCAGGTTTAATTTGGGTAATCAATGATCCGATGAGTACAATTGCAGGTTCAAATATATTGAAATTTGGAACGTTTGATGCTTCTAACTATGTCATTTTAGGAGCTGTAATTTTATTCTTTTATCTACTCTTTTCAAGAATTATTAGATATCCAAAAATTACGAGAGATCGTATGGTTGCAATTGTGACTTTCGCATTATTTATGATTGTATACAATGCATCGTTTGAACAAGCAGGTGGCTCGATGACGATTTTTGCAAAGCAATTTACATCTAGAAGTTTAGTTGGTTCCTATGCAATATTGTTTACTACAATTGACTTTATTATTACAGTTGTACCTATTTTAGTAATCACTTGGGTGTTATTCATGTTGTTTAAACGTATTTACAAGAAATATGTAGTGTCAACAATTGTTTTGATTTTAAGTTTTTCATTTGTTTGGATCTTAATCGGTTGGAAGTTAAATAGAGATATAAATTCAAAATCATTTAAAATTGAATATTCATCTTTCAGTGAAATGAAGTTGAATGAAGAATCTGGGAAAAAAGAAGAAGTGAAAACATTGGTTTACATGGCTTCAAAAGATTTAACTTCTAAAAAATTAAATACAGAATCAACAGATATCAGTGTTGCTGAACAATTCAAAATCGGATCAGAAGTCTATTTGTTAGATACTGATAAGAAAGGGAAATTAATGTACATAGAAAAATCACGTGCACTTAAAATTGAACCAGAACGATTAATCAAAGGTAAAGTAACCGAAATCAAAAAAGGGATTGAAGTAAAAGCTTCTTGGTTCGGAATTTTGAATTCATTGTTTATTATTATTCTAGCACCTTTATTCTCAAAATGGTGGGAGAGTAAATTTAACCCAGGTGCTTCAGTAAAATACGGGATTGGATTAATCTTTATCGGACTTGGATTTGGAGCTTTGGCTCTTGGTTCAATCGGAATTATAAAAGGAGCTACAAGTGCTTCTGTAAGCATGTTATGGTTGGTTGCAGCATATTTATTTCATACGTTAGGAGAATTGTGTATCTCCCCAGTTTCGTTATCTTATGTAAGTAAATTAGTGCCAGGTAGAATGATTGCTTTAATGTTCGGGATTTGGTACATTGCATTAGCTATCGGCAATAAAATAGCAGGTAAAATGGGAGGTCAAATTGAAGCAATTCAAGAAAATCATTCGATAAGTTATTTCTTTCTTATTTTCACAATAATTCCTGCTTCTATTGGTATTATTGCGATTTTAATATATCCAGCTCTTAAGAAAATTATGCATGGCGTTAAATAATTGTTAAAAAAAATAAACCTCGGTTTTTATCATAAGTAACAATAAGTGAAATAATATTTCTATTTTCACGACCTAAAGTTTTATAATGATGAGTACAGAAAACACTAATAAAATAGTTGAAAATGAGATTTCTTTAATTGATAGAATAGAAGCTCAAGGAACATTGTTTGGACATCCAAAAGGATTGTATTTATTGTTTTTCACAGAGTTATGGGAAAGATTCTCATATTATGGCATGAGAGCGATATTGATTTTGTACATGACTAAGTTGTGGATAGAAAATGGATTAAATATACCAGAAAGTAGTGCGACTCTTATCTATGGTTTCTTTACAGGTTTCGTATATTTTACTCCAATTTTAGGTGGCTGGGTAGCTGATAAATATTTAGGGCAAAGAAACGCAATAACAATTGGTGGAATAACGATGTTTTTGGGTCAACTAATACTTTTTAGTGTTAATACTCATATAGGTTTGGCAATCGGTTTAGTTTTGTTAATAATTGGAAATGGATTTTTCAAACCAAATATTTCAACTTTAGTAGGAAGATTATATAGGGATGGTGATAACAGAAAAGATTCAGCATTCTCAATATTTTACATGGGAATTAATATGGGTGCATTAATTGCTCCATTTGCTGTAGCGATTTTATGTAATGGAATTTTTGCAACTAAAGGAAGTGATGGAGAGATTTTAAGTTATGGATATAAATATGGCTTTTTAGCTGCTGCTATTGGTATGGCAATTGGGCAGATACTTTTCAATTTGCTTTCAAAAAAATATTTGTTAGAAATAGGCACAAAACCTAATAAAGAATCAAGAAAACCTAAAACTGAATCAGTTGATGGTGTTCAAAATGGAGATGTAAAAGTTCCATTAACATTAGTTGAGAAACAAAGAATAGCAGTTATTTTCATATTAACATTTTTTGTCATATTCTTTTGGGCAGGTTTTGAGCAAGCAGGATCTTCAATGACTTTATATACGGATAAATATATTGATAGATCATTTTTTAATACAACTATTTCAACAGAATTGTTTCAGTCTGTAAACCCTCTATTTATTGTAGTCCTTGCACCATTTTTCGCTTGGTTTTGGAATTCTAAATATGGATCAAAATTAACGACACCTGTAAAAATGAGCTTGGGAATGATATTATTAGGGATTGGATTCTTATTTATGTTATATGCTACTTCAGAAGTTATTACTGAAGGAAAAGGTGATCACGAAGTAGTTCGACACAAAGCAGCTCTAATTTGGTTGATAATGACATACTTCTTCCATACAATTGGTGAGTTATGTTTATCACCAGTAGGTTTATCTATGATTACAAAATTAGCACCTGTAAAATTAGCATCTATGTTGATGGGAGTTTGGATGTTATCTACTTTTGTCGCTAATATTATGGGTGGTTTTATTGCTGCTTTTGTTGAAAAATTAGGAGCAGCAACAATTTTTGGGACAATTGCAATTTTTGTAATTTCACTTGGTTTATTGATGTTGTTGGTAACTAAAAGATTGTCTAAAATGATGCATGGTGTCAATTAGAAAGATATAATTGTTATTTTTGAAAGCAGTGCCCTTGGTACTGCTTTTTTATTTAAATGTTTTATGGAAAAAAATCAAGAGTATACATTAGAGTCAATTCAAAATTTTAAAGGAAAATATCCAAAACAACTTTGGATATTGTTTTTGGTAGAAATGTGGGAAAGATTCACCTTTTATGGTATGAGAGCTTTGCTAGGTTTGTATATTTCACATTTAATTTTATCTATAAATTACAAACAAGCTGATTCTACAACTGTAAATGAGGTAACAGCAAAATATGCAAAATTAGGAGAAGTATTAGATAAAAATCATCCTAAATATTTCATAGAAACTTCAACTCAAGAAAGTAGAAATGATGCTGAATCAGTATCTAATAAGCAATATGGATTAATCAATGCATTTATTTATGCAATGGCTTTTTTAGGAGGTATGTTTGCAGACAAGATTTTTGGGTTTAGGAAATCTATATTTTGGGGAGGTACATTAATGGCTATAGGGACACTTTTAATGGCTATTCCAGGAGCTTTGTCTTTTTATATTGGTATCAGTATATTGATAGTCGGGAATGGATTTTTTAAACCAAATATTTCAACAATGGTAGGTTCTCTATACAAAGATGGAGATGCAAGAAGGGATACAGGATTTTCTTTGTTTTATTCAGGGATAAACATTGGGGCCGTTTTAAGTGGCTTGACCATTGCTTATATTGGAACAACATATAGTTGGTCTTTGGGTTTTTTAATTTCAGGAATTTGCATGCTTTTGGGGCTGGGACTATTTATTTTTACTCAAAAAACACTAGGTCCAATTGGTTTACCTCCATTTAAAGATAAATTAGAGAAGAAAGTGGCAGGTTTTAAAATTGAGTGGATTTATTTTGGTTTAAGCTTATTGTTAATTCCTATATTTTTTGTTTTAGTTTATTTCCCAATAGATATAGATATATCATTCTTATTTGGTAATAATTTTGACGGAACTCCATATACTGTTCAACTTTGTGATGTAATTATGATTAGCGTTGGAGTTATAACTTTAATCTATTTAATTTATGAAATAGTAAAATCGTCAAAAGATGAATCTAAAAAATTAATTGTAGCATTGATTTTAATATTATTTTCAGTTTTATTTTGGTCTTTCTTTGAGCAAGGAGGAGGCTCATTAAATTTCTTTGCAAATGGAAATGTAAGTAGTCATGGTTTTAATATGACACAAGTTAATAATACAATAAATGGATTATGGGTAGTAATTTTTAGTCCAATTGTGGGTGTATTATGGTTGTTTATGAATAAAAAGAATAGAGAGCCAAATACGGTTGTGAAATTTGGATTTGGATTTGTTTTTTTAGGTTTAGGATTTTTCTTGTTTTTTATAAGTAAGTTTTATGCTGATGCAAATGGTTTAACTCCAATGTGGATGTTTTGTTTTGCATATTTAGTAATTACTCTGGGTGAATTATGTCTTTCACCAATTGGATTATCTATGATCACGAAATTATCTCCTAAAAGATTGTTTGGTGTTATGATGGGGACATGGTTTTTAGCAAGTGCTTTTGGTCAATATGGTGCTGGTTTAATTGGTGCAGCTATTGCTCAACCAGAATCTGGAGAAAAAGCGACTAACATAACTAAATTAAACGCATACTGTTCAGGTTATGAGATGGTTGCATATATTTCAATCGCAAGTGGATTAGTCTTAATCGCAATCTCACCATTATTGAAAAAATTAATGGGAGGTGTTAAATA
>CALPUT020000183.1 GCA_943326825.2 Chryseobacterium gleum
GCTAATTTGGATTTAGAAGTTTATTTATCTAATCCGGCTAAAGGAAAGATTTATTGGAAAAGTCATTTATTTGGAGAAGAAATTCTAATTGCAAATAATCAACAAAAATTAAAACGTTCAACTGTTCTTGCAAATCCAATATTATGGTGGCCTAGAGGACAAGGTGATCAACATATTTACACAGATAAATGGACATTCTTCAACGAAAAAGGAGAGAAGATTGATGAAATTTATGTCAATTTCGGTGTTCGAAGAACGGAATTAATAATGGCTCCAGATGAATGGGGAACTAGTTATTATATCAAAGTCAATGGTCGACCAATCTTCTGTAAAGGTGGAGATTACATTCCGCAAGACATGTTTCCATCGAAAGTGAAAGATGAATCTATTTTGAAATTGGTAGAAGAAATGACCAAGTCAAATTTTAATATGATTCGTGTGTGGGGAGGTGGTTATTATCCAGACGATGTTTTCTATGAAGCGTGTGATGAAAATGGAATCATGGTTTGGCAAGATTTAATGTTTGCTTGTGCGATGTATCCTGGTGATCAAGCATTTTTAAATAATGTGAAACAAGAATTAGAATACCAGATACCGAGAATTGCTTCACATCCATCAGTAACTTTATTTAATGGAAACAATGAAGTTGAAGTAGCTTGGGGGAATTGGGGTTTCCAACAGAAATACGGAATTTATGGAGATGATGCCAAATATATAGAAGATTCCTATAGAAAGTTATTTAAAGAAATGGCACCTTCTGTTATTAAAGCGTTTACTAATTTACCTTACATTCATACATCACCTTTGAGTAATTGGGGGAAAGATGAATACTATAATCACGGAACGATGCATTATTGGGGCGTTTGGCATGGAAAAGATCCTATTGAAGATTTCGGAAGAAAATCAGGTCGTTTCAATGCTGAATATGGTTTTCAATCGTTTCCAGAGTTTTCGACTTTAAAAACATTTTCTGATAAATCGCAGTGGAATTTAGATTCAACAGTGATGAAACATCATCAAAAAAGTTACGTTGGAAATGGAATGATTTTAAAACAAGCGAAACGTTTGTATGGTGAACCAAAATCATTTGAAGAATTTGTTTATTTTTCTCAATTAACCCAAGCGAAAGCAATAAGTATTGCAGTAGCAGGACACAGAACAGGAATGCCAAAATGTATGGGAACATTGTACTGGCAAATCAATGATTGTTGGCAAGCTCCAACATGGTCAAGTATTGATTATTTTGGGAATTGGAAGAAATTACAATACACAGTAAAGGATGATTATGAAGATGTTGCGATTGTCTCAAAAATAATGGAGTTAGGGAAAGAAGAATATTATTTCATTTCTGATGCACCGGAAAAATTTGAATCGCTTGTTATGATGAAAATATACCATACAAATGGAAAATTAGTGCATACTGATACAATTACAATGAATGCTAATGCTGGTTTCGTTCAAAAAATTGATATAGATGTAAAAAGTAAAGCGCTCAAAAATCAAAACTATGTAGTTTATTTTAAATGGAATGATGCTTCAGGAAATATCAAAGAACGTTCATTTACACATATTTACAAACAACATCCAAAAGCAAAAACGCACGATATCAAGTCAACAATTATTTCAAATGATACGATTAATAAAATTGCTGTTTTAGAAATTGATAATAAAACATTTGTACAAGATTTTTGGATTACATCTCCTAATTTAGGAATGTCTTATTCAACCAATTTTAATGATTATTTACCTGGAAAACATTTGGTTGAAATTCGATACAATGTCCCATTTACCATTTCAGATTTAAATTTTTATTGGAGATAATTTAATCTTAATTACAATATTATAGTCTGGTTTCGGTAATTATTTTGTTTCCCACGTTAAATAGAGTAAATATACTAGGAAAGACTAAACATTAGCGCAGTGAAAGAAAGTGTGTTTTAGTAATTATTTCAAGTCCTTATTCGTAAACATCAAAGGCAATAAATTTTGAATACTTTCTGAAATTAGAATTTCACCAACTTCTCCCGACATGATTACTTTTATTGGTTGTTGATGTCTCGTCTCGTATTCAGCCATCGCTTGTCTGCATGAACCACAAGGGGAAATAGGTTTTTCAATTGTTCCGTTTTCAGATTTACATGTTATTGCAATCGCTTTGATTTTTTGATTTGGATAATTTGCTCCAGCATAATACATCGCTACTCTTTCCGCACAAAGTCCAGAAGGGTAAGCTGCATTTTCTTGGTTATTTCCTTGAATAATAGTTCCATCTTCCAGAAGAACTGCTGCTCCAACATGAAAATTAGAGTAGGGGGCATACGCTTTCTGAACTGCTTCTTTTGCTTCAGCTAATAATTTGAAATCCAATTGATTTAATTCGGTTTCATTGGAATAAACATCAAAAGAAGTCGAAATTGTATATTTAGTAGAACTAATCATAATTTATTAAATTACCTCTGGATTATTAATTTCATTATGATATTGTGCTTCATCAAATTCATTTTCGCTTTTTGCAATTACAATTGTTGCGACACCGTTACCAATAAAATTTGTAATTGCCCTAGCTTCACTTAAGAATTTATCAACTCCTAATAAACAAGCCAATGAAGCTACAGGAATAATTTCAAGTGATTCCAATGTCGATCCAAGAATCACTATACCACTTCCTGCAACACCTGCTGCACCTTTAGAAGTAAGCATTAAAACACCAATCACCGTAAGGATTTGCATAAAACTTAAGTCAATATGATTTAATTGAGCTAGAAAGATTACTGCCATAGAAAGGTAAATCGAAGTCCCATCAAGATTGAATGAATATCCTGTCGGTACAACTAATCCAACCACTGATTTTTGACAACCAAGCGTTTCTAGTTTTTCCATTAATTTCGGTAAGGCAGATTCGGATGAGGATGTTCCTAGAACAATTAGAATTTCTTCTTTGATATAGCGAATGAATTTGAAAATGTTTAGTTTGTAATATTTCATTATAAGACCAAGCACTAGAACAATGAAAATAAACATAGTGAAATAGACACTTAACACCAATTTTCCTAATGGAATTAAAGTGTCCAATCCAAACTCAGCAACGGTTGAAGCCATCGAACCAAAAGCAGCAACTGGTGCAAAATACATGATATATTTCAACAATTTAAATACTACTTTGGATATTTTTTCCATTAGATGAATAACAACTTCTCTTTTGGACCAAAAATTTAAACCAATACCAACAATAATTGAAATTCCGAGAACGATTAAAGTGATTGGAATACCAGATTTAGCTTTTTTAGCAGCAGGTGCAACAATTTCAATGCTTGATTTATCGATAGCGCCAGGTTTCAAAAATAATGCTAAACCTAAACCAATAACTAAAGCAAAAGTGGTAACAACTTCAAAGTAAACCAATGATTTTAAACCTATTCGACCAACCTTTTTCAAGTTCCCCATCGAACCAATTCCTAATACAATTGTTAGGAATATAATTGGAATAACGAATATTTTAATGACCTCAATAAAAGCTGTTCCCAATGTTTTAAATTGGTTTATTACAGATTTATTTAAATGATCTTGGTTATGAAAATATTGACCAACAATAATACCTGCAATAATTGCAATTAAAACATAAAAAGTAAGGTGTGTGACTATTTTTTTTAACATAATTCAATTTTGTCAAGTAAGATTGTAAATATATGGAATAATTGATTTGATTATTAATTCAATGAAAATGGTTTTAAAGGTTTTAATGTTGAGAGATTAAATTAATTACTCACTCGCTATTTAACATAATCTACCGATTTAAATTTCTTCAGAATATTTTGTGTGGAACTTATTAAGAAATATAAGAGGTTCTTTTGTTATCATTTTTTGTTTAATGATTAATTTATGATTGGTTAGATTAATACTTTTTTAAATTCTCATTTTTATTATGTTTCATCGATCTATACAATCATCTATTATTTGAATTTTAATTTATTCTAATGTATTTTATTCAATAGTTGAATTTCATATTAGATATACTTTATGATTTTTCTTATTTTGATACTTGGTTATTTTTTCAATATTATTCTTAATTATTCATTTGAGTTACTCAATAATCCAACATTCAACATCTAAAATTGATAATTTATAAATTTGTCTTATAATTAATATTATGTTAAATAGAATTAAACACATGACAATTATACTACTGTCATGTGTTTATATTAAAGATTGTTAATTATTCCTTCGTTACTCTTCCTATCATACAACTTGCATATGATTTTGCTTTTTGAAAAAGTGAATTTACATCGTTTTCTACTGGGTAACCTAAATGTGCTAATTTATCATGAATAAGTTGTAAGTTTTCATCATTTTCATAATCAAATGAAACAAATGAATTATCGATATCTACGTGAACATTCGATACACCTTCGACTGAATCTACACCTTTTGTAATCGTGTTGGCACAACCATCACATTTTAAATTTTGAATGGTAAATTGACTTTTCATAACTTATGTTTTCTTCTAAGTTAATGCTTGAGGAAGTTATTATGTGTAACAAATATTACATTTAAAAACCACCCAAATGAGTTGAAACAACTCTAAAACCAATCATTGGACTAGGAGTTATTACTCCATTAAATTCATCTTCACTTAAAATTCTAATTTCTTCATCAGTGCTCATCCAATTTCCTCCTATAGTTCCTGGTTCTATTAGCTTATGATTCAACTTATCTAATGAATAATAAATCATTTCAGAAACATTACCGCTTAAACAGTATAATCCATATTTGTTAGGATTATATGATTTAACTCTTACAGTGTGGAATCCACCATCTAACATTAAACTATCTTTTTTAGGTTGAAAGTTAGCTAAATAACATCCTTTTTCATTTTTTAAATTTTCGCCCCAAGGATATTTACTTATTTCAATAGTTGGGCTTGCTGCATAAATCCATTCTGCTTTTGAAGGTATTCGAATATCGCAAAAAACTTTATCTCCATAAGTTAATACTTTTTCTTTGTTAGCATAATAGTTTGGATTTTTAGAGGTGTTATAATTGTATACATTTTCAGAAAACCATTTACAATACATTTCAGCGCCTTCTCTTGAAATATTGACCACTGGATAATTGCCATATGCTGGATGTGAGAAATACAAATCCTCCATTGGTTTCATTCCTTCATCAATTTCTGTTACCCATCTATGTTGATCAGGTTTTGCTTTTAAAAAGTCTTCTTTCCTTCCTTGAATTAACAAATCAAAAAGAAATGTTAGGTATTCGATATTACTGACCTCTGTCTTTTGAATAATAAATGATTGTACAGAAGTTTTATTACCGTTAATTTCAAAAGTACCAGCTGGAATGTAAGAATATATATCTGTGTCAAACTTTGCAAATGCTTTTATCATTTCTTTTTTTCTCTTATTGTTTGCTTTGATTTCGTCATCCGTTAATTTGGGAAATGGATATTCATCAACAAAATTATCGTCCACCAAAGGAATTCGTTTGTTTTGATTGTCAGGTGTTTTTACATTTAAGTCATTAGTAGGGATTATAATATTTTCTGAAATAATATTCTCGGAAATTTCATTAGTCGCAATTGAATCATATTCTACTGATTTAGAGTTAGAATAATTATTATTTGCTAATTGAGTTTCTTTTTCGATCAAATTTGATGAATTATTA
>CALPUT020000184.1 GCA_943326825.2 Chryseobacterium gleum
ATACTTCCTTCATCTTTACGAGTTGTTGTTCCGTATGATAACACTCTTGAAGCCAAACGTGAAATTGGTAAGGTCTGTAACCATACTTTACCTGGACCTCTTAAGGTTGCGAAGAAAATTCCTTCACCTCCAAAAAATGTGTTTTTAATCCCACCTACAAATTGAATATCGTAATCGATTTCTTGTGTATAAGCAACGATACAACCTGTATCTACTCTTAATGTTTCGCCAGGGTTTAACGTTCGTTCAATGATATGTCCACCTGCGTGACAAAAAGCCATTCCATCACCTTCTAATTTCTGCATAATGAATCCTTCTCCACCAAACAAACCAGTTCCTAGTTTTTTCTGAAATTCAATTCCAACAGAAACACCTTTTGCAGCACATAAAAACGCATCTTTTTGACAGATTAATTTTCCTCCCATTTGAGCTAAATCAATCGGCACAATTTTACCAGGATAAGGTGAAGCAAATGCAACGCGTGCTTTTCCAGAAGTTGTATGCGTATATGCGGTCATGAACATACTTTCTCCTGTTAACAAACGTTTTCCAGCACTGAACAATTTACTCATAAAACCAGAATTTTGTTGAGTAGAACCGTCTCCAAAAATCGTTTCCATTTGAATTCCATCATCCATGTACATAAATGCACCTGGTTCAGCAATAACAGTCTCTTGTGGATCTAATTCGATTTCCACACATTGCATTTCGCTTCCAATTATTTTGTAGTCAATTTCGTGATTTGTTCTCATTTTTCAATCATTAAGTTTTTACGAATGTATTAAAAAATTAAAATCGATTTACATAAAATAGATAGAGTGTATTTGTATGAGGATAAACGAACTTAAATAATCTGTAGGTTGTATAAGATTATCTTGATATTAGAATTTTAAATTTCACAAAAAAGGCTATTCCATTAGAACAGCCTTCATTTTTAAATAGTAATAAACTCTTATTCTATAATAATACGTTGTTTATAATCTTCATCTGATGTTGTAATATTCAGAATGTATATACCTTTTGAAACTTGAGGTAAAAATACACTTTCACTACCACCTGTAATTGTTTTTTGATAAACATTTTTACCTGCCAAATTATAAATTTCAATAACTCCATCTATATTGAATTGTTCAAAATTTATCGTGAATATTCCATTAGAAGGATTTGGCTGTACATTGAATTTTAACCCTTTAATCTCATTTAATGAAGCAGAAGTTATAGAAGATATATTCAAACAATCCGATGTATCTATGCAGTTGTAATCATAACTAGCAATTAAAGCATAATTCCCATTTAATGATGATACTAAGGTGTCATTATTTTCTCCAGTGATAATTTGCTGACTGTTGCAATTGTACCATTGATATCCCAATACTAAAGGGTCATTTGAAACTAAAATTGGAAGATTAGGATCTGTTAAATTGATAATCGTTGTAAACATATTTGTATTCAATACAACTACAATTGTATCATGGTGTGGACAACCATTTGCATTAATAGAGTCAATAATAATGGTTCCAGCTTGAGTATACATCTGTCCAGTATTTAAAGAAGTATAAGGAAAAGCACAAACTTCCTCATAGGTATAACTTCCACTAGAATAATACAAAGTAAGATCCAATGTCACGACAGAATCACATCCAGCAGCATTAGTCAAATTGTAAGTAGGAGAATTTGTAGAAACCGAATAGGTATTTCCATCTATCCATAACAATGAATCACAAGCAGTTTCAACATCTGTTCCTGCGGTAGGAGAACAAGCACCCCAACTAATAGAAACATCATCTATTGCAAGACCATCATCACTATTCGGGTGATCAATATCAGACCATCTAATCATTATAAATGAACCTGCAGGTATATTTACTGGTACTATTCCGTTAATAGTTAATTTGTTTGCAACACTATTTCCATCTAATTGTATGGGACTTGCACTAGTACTTGAAACAGGACTTGAGCTTGTAAGTGCTGTTACCGCTGTCCAACCTGTATTAATTGATCCAGGATTTAGAAGAGTATCTTTTGTTGTAGTTACTTTATACCAAACTGTAATAGCTTGTGCAGCATTTGAACCTCCATTTCTCCATTCTTCTAATGTATAGGTCAAATTCAAATTTGTTATCACTGCCGAACCATTATTTTTCAGTAAAACACCATGTGCAAAACTACCACCATAACTAGAGTTGGTCGATCCTGTTGAACCTATTGCTCTTTCAGTCGATCCTGTTGAACCATAACTAAATAAACCTCCTGATGAATTAGATCCATTACTTGCAGAATAACTGCTACTCGTAGTTGTCCTCTGTGAATACCAATTTGAAATTGTACTGTTCTCTATCCAAGAATTAGAACTTCCTGTGCTTAATAAAGAATTAAAATTTTGTAAATAATTTCCTGATCCATTCATAGAAACTTGTGAATAAAACGTTACAGGAAAAAATAATAAAACGAGTAATATATTTTTCATAGTGTTAATATTTTAATTAAAAATACAAAACGAAAGTAGTAAAGTAAAATTTTTATTAATAAAAATAATGAAATATATTATTTAGTTTAATACTTAAAGGAAATACCTCTATTTTCCTATCATTAATTTCATTATAAATTTAGAATTATAGTATGTTAAACTTATAGTTAATATCCTTTTTGAGCTAATTAAAATCTATTTACTAGAAATTTTGATGAACGGTTTAATATGTACATAGAATTTATTGTAACTTGGTTGCATTAATGTAAAACAAAAATTATTACTATGGTATTATTTTCAACAATTATGATGTGCTTGTTAGCGCTCTTAACTCTTTTAGGAGGATTATTTTTATTAGCTTATGCGAAAAAAGAAGGTTTAGGGAAATTCACGAAATTAGCTTCTTACCTTGCTATCTCTTTCAGTACAATTGTATTTATCGTTGGTTTGATTGGATTAGTGGCTTGTCCAGCAACATGTGGTTCTGGTCATTGTTCAAAAGGAATGAAACAAGAAAAATGCATTATAATTAAAAAAGAATGTAAATCAGGTGAAAAATGTGAAATGGATTCGAAAGAATGTCATATGAAAATGGAAGATGATTGCAAAGGAGGAAGTTGTATAGATGGTTCTGAATGTTCAGCTGAATTGAAATCTATGAATTGTGACGAAGCTTGCATGAAAAAATGTGAAAAAGATAAAGGTGCTTGCGATGGAAAATGCAAAAATTAATTTTTAATTATTATATTACAAACGAAAAATGCCGACTGGAATCAGTCGGCATTTTTCGTTTTCTTATTTCTTTTTATATTCAAACGTATCCATGAATGCTGTAGTGAAGTTTCC
The DNA here is from genome assembly GCA_943326825.2 of Chryseobacterium gleum. Taxonomy (GTDB): domain Bacteria; phylum Bacteroidota; class Bacteroidia; order Flavobacteriales_D; family Crocinitomicaceae; genus CAIUKX01. The sequence goes on from CALPUT020000184.1 coordinate 3,314, forward strand.
TTCTCTAAACTTTGGATCATCCATCAATTTTAAATGGAAAGGAATTGTTGTTTTAATTCCTTCAATGATATATTCTTCTAATGCTCTTTTCATTTTAAGAATTGCTTCTTCTCTTGTTTGAGCAACAGTAATCAATTTACCAATCATTGAATCATAATTTGGTGGAATTGTATAACCTGCATGTGCATGAGAATCTACACGAACGCCATGTCCTCCTGGAGAATGATAACTTGTAATTTTCCCTGGAGAAGGTCTGAAATCATGATCAGGATCTTCTGCATTGATACGACATTGAATCGCGTGTAAATGAGGGTAATAATTTTTCCCTGAGATTTTTTCTCCAGCAGCTAATTTGATTTGTTCTTTAATTAAGTCAAAATCAATAACCTCTTCTGTAATTGTATGTTCAACTTGAATACGAGTATTCATTTCCATGAAATAGAAATCACGATTGATATCTACTAAAAACTCAACTGTTCCAACTCCTTCATAATTTACAGCTTTAGCAGCTTTTATTGCCGCTTCACCCATTCTGTTTCTTAATTCATCTGTCATAAATGGAGAAGGTGTTTCTTCAACCAATTTTTGATGACGTCTTTGAATAGAACAATCTCTTTCAGATAAGTGACAAGCATTTCCAAATTGATCACCTGCAATTTGAATTTCTATGTGACGAGGTTCTACGATGTATTTCTCCATGTAAAGACCATCGTTTCCAAATGCTGCAGCAGATTCTTGTCTTGCAGAATCCCAAGCCGCTTCAATATCTTCTTCTTTCCAAACGATACGCATCCCTTTTCCACCACCACCTGCAGTAGCTTTCATGATAACTGGATAAACGATTTTCTTCGCTTGCTCTTTTGCATCTTCTACACTTTCCAACAAACCTACAGAACCTGGAACACATGGTACACCTGCAGCAATCATAGTTGCTTTTGCAGTTGCTTTATCTCCCATTTTTGCGATTTGATCTGGTAAAGCACCAATAAATTTAATACCTGATTCTTGACATACCCTTGAGAATTTTTCATTCTCAGAAAGGAAACCATATCCAGGGTGAATAGCATCTGCATTTGTAATTTCAGCTGCAGCAATAATATTAGGAATAGACAAATAAGATTTTGTACTAATTGCTGGTCCAATACAAACTGCTTCATCAGCAAAACGAACAGGTAAACTGTCTTTATCTGCTGTAGAATATACAGCAACCGTTTTGATTCCCATCTCTTTACATGTACGAATTACACGTAAAGCAATTTCACCTCTATTTGCGATTAATATTTTTTTAAACATTTTATACGTATTTATTAATTACAGAATTAGGGACTAAAAACAAGAATTGACTTCTAATTTTTAACCCCTAATAAAAAGTTAATTCCTAAATTATGCTGGATCTACCAAGAATAATGGTTGATCGTATTCAACTGGAGAAGCATCATCTACTAATACTTTAACGATTTTACCTGATACTTCAGATTCAATTTCGTTGAATAATTTCATTGCTTCAATGATACATAAAGCTGATCCTGCAGAAATAGAAGAACCAACATTTACGAAAGACTCTTTATCTGGACCAGCTGAACGGTAAAAAGTTCCAATCATTGGAGACTTAATAGTAATGTACTTAGAATCATCTGAAACAGGTGCTGCTGGAGCAGCAGGTGCAGCTGGCGTTGCAACTGGAGCAACTGGTGCTGACGCTGCTTGGGGTAGAGCAACTGGAGCGGTAGCCTGAAAGTATACAGGTTGATCTTTTCCTTTTTGTTCAGCTTTAATAATAATTTTAAAATCTTTTTGTTCGATTTCTACTTCGTTAACTCCTGATTTTGCTACAAATTTTATTAGATCTTGTATCTCAGTTAAATTCATATTTTCGATTTTTAGTTTGTACGTAATTAATATTATGCGTTATAAGCCCATTTCAAATAAACAGCTCCCCATGTAAATCCTCCACCAAAAGCAGAAAGAATCAATGTATCCCCTTTTTTCAATTGTTTCTCATAATCCCATAAACACAATGGTAATGTTCCTGCAGTAGTATTACCATATTTTTCAATATTGATCATAACTTTTTCAGCTGGTAATCCCATTCTGTTTGCAGTAGCATCAATAATTCGCAAGTTTGCTTGATGTGGAACTAACCAATCGACATCCTCACTCGTAAGGTTGTTTTTTTCCATGATTTCAGCAGAAACATCTGCCATATTTGTAACAGCAAATTTGAAAACTGATTTCCCTTCTTGCTTCACATAATGTAATTTATTTTCAACTGTTTCAATTGTTGGAGGATTTGCTGAACCACCAGCTGGTTGAATTAAAAATTCTCTTCCAGAACCATCCGCTCTTAA
>CALPUT020000185.1 GCA_943326825.2 Chryseobacterium gleum
AAAGATAATCCCATAGAGATGATTAAGAATTGAAAGAAGCGTCCAATAAAGCGAATTAAATCACTAAATGTTTTACCAGATTTGTCTCTGTATGAAAGCCAGTAGAAATACATTAAGAAAATAGTACTTGAGATAAATATAGATCCAAATTGGATAAAATAATTTAAATCAGAGAAACTATCTTTAATATGTAAGATCGGTAAACTCAACATTGATAATGTTAAAATAAACATAAATAATGAAGAGTTAAATAAATGAGATAAACCATGAACTCGATCCATGAATTTCACATTTTTAGCAGTCAACAAACGTTTCCACATTTTGATGAAACATTCAGCGCCACCTTTCATCCAACGATGTTGTTGGTTTTTTAAAGCTGACATTGTAATTGGTAATTCAGCTGGAGCAATAACATCTTCACAGTATTTAAATTTCCATCCAAATATTTGTGCTCTATAACTTAAATCTAAATCTTCAGTCAAAGTATCGTGTTCCCATCCACCTGCATCTGCAATACATTGTTTTCTCCAAATACCACCAGTTCCGTTGAAGTTGATGAAATGACCAGAGGCTGTTCTACCACCTTGTTCAATTGCAAAATGACCATTTAATCCAAAAGCTTGAAGTTCAGTTAAAATAGAATAATCTTTGTTGATGTGTCCCCATCGAGTTTGAACAACTCCAATTGTTGGATCTTGGAAATAAGGCATTGTTTTTTGAAGGAAGTCTTTTTCAGGCATGAAATCAGAATCGAAAATTCCGATGAATTCACCTTCTACTTTATCCATTGCAGCGTCTAGAGCTCCTGCTTTATAACCTGTTCTGTCAACTCTATGTACGTGTTGAATATTAATTCCTCTAGCTGCAACTTCAGCAACTTTAGCAGCAATTAAGTCTTTCGTTTCATCTGTTGAATCATCTAAAACCTGAATCTGGAATTTATCTAAAGGATATTCAAATTCAGAAATTTGTTGAATAATACGTTCTGCAACATACATTTCATTGTACATTGGTAATTGGATTGTAACTTTTGGAGTGTTTTCTGGATTGAAAATAGGTTTAATTTCTAATGCTTTTTTCTTTCTATTTCTAGCGTAAGCAATAGAAAGTGAAAGTTGCAATACACTATAAAAGAAAATCATGAAAAGACAAATCCCATAAAGTATTAAAAGAATTTTAGCCGCTAAATGAGACCAATAATGTTCTTTTCCTTTAAAGTCTCCCCAATTAAACATCCAAGTAACTTTTAACGAAACAGTAAATGGTTCATTTACATTGAATGTGTAATTATCGTGATGTTCTTCTGTTAATGTAAATGTATTTAAGATTTTATTTTGATAATCTTTATCGGTCATTTTCAAATTATACGTCCCAAAAGGAATGTTTTTAAATTCGAAATTTCCATCATCTGTTGATTCAACGGTATAAGATTTTTTTGTTTTTACATTTTGTAATGTAATATCTACTTCTTCTGCAGCTCGTTCTGTTTTTTGATCAACTAATCGTCCGCGAACAAATTTAGTCGTCTGAGCGAAATAAATACTTGAAGTAAAAAGTACAAAAAGTAATAGACTAATTTTTGGCATAAAAATTGTATGTTATATTTCTTTAAACGTTGTTTTCAATAAATACAAATTGAAAAACCGCAAATATAGTTTTTATTCCACCAATTACATCGTGTTTTTATAACTATGTGTGAATATTTTTTACCACATCTTATATTTTGTTTTTAAAGTCTTTAAAGCTAGTGTATTGGCTTTCATTTTTGAAAGTTTTTTCAAAATAAAAAAGGACCAGAAAATCTGATCCTTTTAGTATATTTTTTATTGAATATAAATTATTGCCAAACACCCATTGAGCAAAACTTATCAATACGGTCATTGATACGTTTTTCTGGAGCTATTGCATCTAATTCTTTTAAATACTCTTGAATTGATTTTTTTACTGTTAAGAACATTTCTTGTTGTTCTCTATGAGCTCCACTTGCAGGCTCTTTGATCACATCATCTACCAACTTCAATTGTTTCATATCTGTTGAAGTTAATTTCAAAGCTTCTGCTGCTTTCTCTTTGTAATCCCAAGATCTCCATAAGATTGAAGAACAAGATTCTGGAGAAATTACTGAATACCAAGTATTTTCTAACATAACTACTTTGTCTCCAACGCCAATTCCTAATGCACCACCAGAAGCACCTTCACCAATAATAATACAGATTACAGGAACTTTCAAACGCATCATTTCATATATGTTACGAGCAATTGCTTCACCTTGACCTCTTTCTTCAGCTTCTAAACCTGGAAATGCTCCCGGAGTATCAATTAAAGTAACGATTGGTTTGTTAAATTTTTCAGCCAATTTCATTAAGCGTAATGCTTTTCTATAACCTTCTGGGTTAGGCATTCCGAAATTACGGTATTGACGCATTTTAGTGTTGATTCCTTTTTGTTGTCCGATAAACATTACTGTTTTACCATCTAATAAACCGAATCCACCAACCATAGCTTTATCATCTTTCACACTTCTGTCTCCATGTAATTCTTGGAAAGTTCCATTTGAAATTGCATCAATATAAGCTAATGTATATGGTCTATCTGGATGTCTTGACATTTGAACTCGCTGCCATGGAGTTAAATTCGCGAAAATGCTTTTTGTCGTTTCAGCTAACTTGTTTTCAAGTTCTTTCACCTTGTCAGTCATGTCGATATTCGTGCTAACACCAATCTCTTTTGTTTGATCGATTTGCTCTTCTAAAGCCTTAATCGGTTCCTCGAAGTCTAAATATGTTGCCATTTTATTCAATTTGAAGCCCGAAAGATACGAAAATAGTTTACTTCTTTTACCTTTGTAGTATGATAAATTTTCCTTCTGCTAAAATAAATTTAGGCTTAAATGTTCTGTTTAAGAGAGATGACGGCTATCATGAGTTAGAAACTCTGATGATTCAATTGCCTTTTCATGATATATTAGAAATACTACCTGCCTCGAATTTTGAGTTTAAACAATCTGGCATCAAGGTTGAAGGTGACATAGAATTGAATTTATGTGTGAAAGCATTTCGTTTAATTCAAAAAAAACATTTGATTTCAAATATTTATATGCACCTAGAGAAAATCATACCTATGGGAGCAGGTTTAGGAGGTGGTTCTGCTGATGCCGCTTTTGTATTAAGGACATTGGATCGATTGTTCGAGTTAAATTTATCGACTGAAGTCTTGCAAGATTATGCCTCTCAATTAGGAAGTGATTGCCCCTTTTTTATTATTGATAAACCTCAGATTGCTAAAGGAAGGGGAGAGATTTTATCAACGGTTGATTTCAGCTTAAAAGGATATTATTTAAAATTGATCAATGTGGGGATTCATGTAAGTACGAAAGAGGCATTTTCTGCTATTGAATTCTCAAAGAATGAAAAGAGAGTTGAAGATATAATTCATCAGCCAATTCAAACTTGGAAAAGTGAATTGAAAAATGATTTTGAGACGACTGTTTTTAAAATTTATCCTGAATTAGCTATAATAAAGGAGAATCTTTATTCTGAAGGTGCTGTATACGCTTCTATGTCAGGAAGTGGTTCGACAATGTATGGGGTTTTTGAAAATGAGCCACTAAAAACTTACCAAGCAAATCCGAGTGTTTTAGAGAAAATAATGAGATTTTAGTTTTTGAAATTTGTTAATTCGTAATAATTATTTTCTTCGTTCCAATAAAAGTCTTCTTTGAGTCGAAAAGTTGAAAGAAGTAATATCCTTGTTTAAGTTGAGTGAGTTCAAATTGAATTTCTTTTTTATCTGTAGTTATTTTTGATAATTCATTCCCTAAAATATCATAAATTATTATGGTTATGTCATTTGACAAAGTATGTTGGATTGTAAACGAGCCAGTATTGGGATTTGGATAAATAACAAATTTGAAATCAGTATTTTTTTCGATGATTGAAGCTGAGCTGTTTGGGTCGACCTCTAAATGGTATAAGCCACCTAAATCTTGACCAACAAATAAGTCTAGATGACCATTATTATTAATGTCATTCACAAAAAATGAACTATAAGCTTCAATTGGAATTTGAAGAAAGTTGTTAGATTTTAAATGAAATGATTTACCAGTTTGAAGATTGTTTTCAATGCTGTCATAAAATTGCAATTGACCACTGATTGCTCCGGTAAATAAATACGCAGTATCATTAAAATTAAAAAAATGAGGTGTAGGGAAATCATGCGAACTGTTGATGTCAACATCTATCATTCCTAGTTTTGAATTCATTAATTGAAATGAGGGGTTGCTTTTTGTTCCAATGTTTTGGTAATAGGCTATTTCACCGGAAATTTTACCGATTATCAAATCGAGCTTTCCATCTTTGTTTAAATCGAATAATTGGGGAAAGTTGTAAGAGCCAGCATTAATAGTTGTTCCTGAAAAATCTGTATAATTTTGAATTGGGGTAGCGAATTGAAGTGAAGGACTGTTTAGGTTTTCGTAATACATCATTGTTCCATTTTCGAGGCCAAGCAATAAATCTTTGTCTCCATCATCATCTAAATCACCGAAAGTAGGGGTGAATCTTAAATTATAATTTACCTGAGATAAATTTAAAAAATCATCATTTATGAAGGTGAAATGAGGAGAAGTTGAAGTACCTGTGTTTTTATAATAAGCAATTGCACCTTCTTTTTGGGCAACTGGTTTGTAGCGATAAAAATTTGAAATAAATAAATCTTCTAATCCATCTTGATCGAAATCCCAAAAGATTGGAATACTCCCTGAGCCTTTATCGATCATTTCTCCTTGAAGAAAATTATCCACTTGATAATCGAATATTGGATTTTGATTGGTACCATTGTTTTTATACATCCAAACACTTTTTATATTGTTGGATGAATTTCTAGCATTTCCACTTATTATTAAATCTTTTTTTGAATCAAAGTCTACATCTTCTAAAAAGGCAGCCGGAAATTCTTGGATATCTACTGGTGTTGAATTTATTGGGAATTGTGTTTGTAATATAGAAATAGCAGAATTTGAGTTGGGTGTCGAGCCGTTATTTATTAATAAATTTAGATTCGTATTAGAAACATCACCAATTATTAAATCTAACACTCCAGAATGATCTATGTCTATAGCTAAAACAGTTGATCCCGAATGTTTTTCTGGACTTTTAGGGTTGACTTTAATAGATTTTAAAGGATTACTAATATTACTATTGATACAAGGATAATTTTGATCATTTAATAGGATGCTATTTGAAAAGGCATCTTCAATAAATTTACCCCAGCATTCATTTTTTAATTCAAAATCTAATGAATCGGGGATGTTATACTTTTCGATACTTTGATTTTGGTGATATTCTACGTGTTGGCCTCCAATTGAAAAAGTCAAAATATCTATATCTCCATCAAAATCAACATCAACAATTGCGGGTATATCACCTGAACTCACATATAAATTTGTAAGATTTCCGGTATAGTTTGAATACAATAAAGACTTGAATAAAGACCACTGAATTCCATCGGTTTGATTGCCTTCATTTCGATATACTTTAATTCCTCCTATACCATAAGTAAAAATGTCTTTTTTTCCATCTTGATTGAAATCTACTAATGCGACTCTGTAATTTAAATCTTTAGGGAAATATTTTTTCCCATCATAGATAAATTTGTAATG
>CALPUT020000186.1 GCA_943326825.2 Chryseobacterium gleum
ACTGAACCTGAACCGTAAACAATTTCAACTTTTTCCATTATTGAATTATCTAACGTAATAATGTTTTGTAAATGTCCCCCTCTATAAATCGCATTGTTCATTCGAACACCATCTACAACCATTAAAACTTTATTTGTTTCAAAACCTCTGATAATTGGGCTTCCTCCACCTTGCTGACTTTTCTGTACAAACACATTCCCAGAATTTGACATTACATCTGCCGTAGATGTTTGATTCATATTTTGTAAATCTGAAGTTCGAATTACTTGTATTTTTTGAACAACATCTTTACGCTTTTCTTCAAACTTACTTGCTGAAACAACTACTTCATCAAATGAGTTTGAGTTCTCAATCAAATAAATTTTAAAAGACATTTTTGATAATTCATAAATAGTTAATTTTTGATCAAAATACATGTCTTTTCGGACAATAATATTTACTGTTTTAGAGAGTGTTGAAATATCAATTTTACCTTGATCATCTGTTACTAATTTTGTTGCAGAATTTTCTTCAAAAACCTCAACACCTGAGATTTGTTTGAGTGTGTTTTGATCTAAGACTTCTAAAGTCTGAGCGTATGATTTAATACTTATAAAACATAAAATAAATAAAGTAATTTTTATTTTCATATCGTTTAATTGAATTAAATAAATATTTAGAAAATGCACCATTGCATTTTCATTTGTTATAAAAAAATAGAAATAAATAAAGTAGTATAAACGATATAAATAATTTACACTACTCTATAAACTTGTTTGGATTCCAATATCTTAAATTCTAATTCGCTAAAATTATTATTACGATCACTTAAATAAAATGATAATATATATCAATTGAATTTACAATTGAATATTAAATAAATAAGATATTGATTAAATAGAGATTACCCTTTTATAGGAGGTTTAATTGGAGATTTTAAAGAAACAGAATAGTTTTTGTTTCTATAATAAAAAGATGGTTTAACGAATTCAATTTGAGTTTCGTTTAATACAAAAGTGATTTGGTTAAATGATTTTATATAATTTGTTTGTGCTATTTTCTTCCACAATAGATTTGAATGGTCATTATTTTTACTGTCTTTATTTGAGTTAAGTGATAGGTTTGTATATGACACTAACATTTGTTCTTTAATATCGCTAAAGCATGTTAATATCACTTTATTGTAAACTGATTTTTTACTTTTTAAATCGTACAAATTTGAATCGTACTTGAATTCACCTTTATGAATCCAAATTATTTTAGAATATTCTTCTTTTGTAAATGAAAGTTCAATAAGATTTTTATCGTTTTTAAGCTTTTCTTTTACTTCATTTTTAATTATTTGTTGGGATGTTTGGAAAACTAAAAAAACACCAACAAATTGCCAGCAAAAAATAATTAAAAATAATATGGATAAGCTTTTTTTCATTTTTTTTAAAAAATGGCCCTCAATTTCTTGAGAGCCATTTTAACCAGCAATTATTAGTAAACAATTACTTTTTCCATTTTTTGTTTTTTAGAATTGAGAATACTTAAGAAGTATTCACCTTTTCCATAAATAGTTACATCAAAGTCTTTAGTGTATAATCCAGAGAAGTCTTTTAACTCTTCTTCATATACGATTTGACCTAAAACGTTTTGTAATACTACTCTGTATTTCATTATCTCGGTAGAAGTAAAGACCATTGTGAATTTACCATTACTTGGATTAGGATAAATTGTAAAGTGGTTTCCTACATTTGTTACTTCATTTATACCTACTGTAGAAACTGTTGTAATAATTGATGTTAATGATGAACATCCACTTCCAGTTACTACTAAAGTATAATTTCCATTGTTTGTAGCTGTGTAAGTTTGTGCTGTAGCTCCAACAATTGCAACTCCGTTAAGATACCATTGATTACCTGTTGCAGCACTTGAAGTTAAAGTCGTGCCATTTTGAGTAATTATCGGTGTAGTAGGTAACGGATTAACAGTCATTGTTAATCCTGTTGAACTAGCGGTTGATGAAGTAACACAACCTGCATTTGAAGTTAACATACAACTTACAACATCATTATTAACAAGAGATGATGTTCCAAAACTAACATTATTTGTTCCAACATTCAGCCCATTAACTTGCCATTGATAAGTCGGAGATGTTCCACCGTTAGAAGAACTTGCAGTAAAAACTACATATGAACCTGCACATAATGGATTAGCACCTGTTGTAATTGCTAATGAAATAGCAGGAGTCACTGCGGTACTCATATTCATTGTTACAGCATTAGATGTAGCTGTTGAAGTAGTTAAACAAGATGCATTTGATGTCATTAAACAAGTTACAACATCACCTGAAACGAAAGCTCCATTTGAATATGTAGCACCTGTACCAACATTTGTCCCATTTAATGTCCATTGGTAAGTTGGTGTACCTCCATTTGTTGGAGTTGCTGTAAGTGTTACAGTTGAACCAACACAAGCAGGATTAGAACTAGCTGCAATTGAAACTGAAGGAGTAACACTTGTTACTTGCATTGTCGTTCCTGTAGATGAAGCTGTCGGAGCTGTCAAACAAGAAGCATTTGAAGTCATAATACAGGTAACGACACTATTATTAGCAAGTGAAGAACTTGTAAAAGTTGCTCCTGTTCCAGAATTAGTACCATTTACATTCCATAGGTAAGTAGGTGTAGAACCTCCATTTGTTGGTGTTGCCGTAAAAGTTACAGATGAACCAAAACAAGTAGGGTTTGAACCTGATGTTAATGTTGCAGCAACTGAAGGCGTAACATTTGAATTAACAATCATTGTAATTGTAGATGATGTCCCAGTTGTCGGAGATGCACAACCATTACTTGAGGTCATAACACAAGTAATCTGATCATTATTAGCTAATATTGTAGAAGAATAAGTTGCTCCTCCTGTGCCTACGTTAGTACCATTCACTTTCCATTGATATGTTGGAGTTGTTCCTCCATTTGTTGGAACAGCAGTAAATGTTACAGATGATCCTGCACAAATAGTCGTATTGCTTGTTGAAATTGAAACAGACGGAACAACAGTTGATGTTTCAGAAATAGTAATACCTGATGAAGTTGCTGAAGAAGGAGATGTACAAGAAGAACTTGAGTTCATTATACAAGTAACAATATTTCCATTAGTTAATGATGAACTTGTGAATACTGAACCTGTACCAACATTTGTTCCATTTACTTGCCATTGGTAAGTTGGGGTTGTTCCTCCATTCGAAGGAGTAGCAGTAAATGTTAATGATTGGCCTATGCATGTTGGATTTGAACCTGTAGTTAAAGCAATAGCAACTGAAGGTGTAACTGTTCCACTAACAGTCATTGAAATTGCATTAGATGTAGCATTTGTAGGACTGATGCAAGTTGCATTAGAAGTCAAAATACAAGTAATTATATCATTGTTTGTAATTGTACTTGGTGTAAAAGTTGTTGCATTTGTTCCTGCATTCGCTCCATTTACTTTCCACTGATAAACTGGTGTTGAGCCACCATTAGTTGGAGTTGCAGTAAAAGTTACCGATTGAGCAGTACAAGTTGGATTTCCTCCTGAACTGATAGCTATCACAACACTAGGTGAAACTGTTGGAGTAATCACTACTGTTCCTGTCCCTGCAACACTAGTACATCCTGAAATAGTTACTGTTAAATTGTAAGTTCCAGCCATTAGTGCAGTTGAACTAGTAATTGAAGGAGATTGCGTTGCATTTGTGTATGTATTAGGACCTGTCCATGCATAAGTTGCACTAGTTACTGCCGTCGTACTCAAACTAATAGATGAACCTGCACATACTGGAGAATTTGTTGTAATAGTTGGAGTAGCTGGAATTGCATTCACTGTAGTCACAATAGCATTTGATGTAGCCGGAGAGCTTGTTACGCCAGCTAAATTTGAAGTCATTACACAAGTTACAGATTGACCTGTAGTTAATGTAGTGGTAGTAAATGAAGCGTTCGTTGCTCCTGTTACGTTTGAACCATTGATTTTCCATTGGTATGTCGGTGCTGTACCTCCATTTGTTGGAGTTGCAGTAAAAGTTACTGATGTACCAGCACAAATTATATTGTCAAGATCATTTGATGTGATTGCAACAGAAGCTATAAGAGCAGCCGTATTATTAATATTGATGTCATCTAAATATAAATTGTTACCATATCTATTTCCAAATTCAAATTTTACTTTGACAGTTTGACCAATATAAGATGTTAGATTAATTGTATCAATATCCCAATCAGCAGTAGTAGCTGGTGAATATGTAGTGTTAATAGTTCCATTCGTAGCCAATTGTGCACCTTTTTTAAAATAGACTGCTGATCCCCATGTTGTTCCACAGTCTGAAGAAATGTACACCTTTAATTCATCATGGAATTTCGTAGGCTTCGTAGCGCTATTATAATATTTATATGCTCTTTTAAAAGTTAACTTAGGCGCAGATGCACTTACTAAATTGATTGGGCTTGAAATAAGGTTGTCAACTTGAGATGTATCATTGTAGTTGAAAAATTCTATTCCGGCACAACCAATAGCGCTTCCAGTATTACCAGTAGCAGTTCTTTTTTCTAAACCTTTTGCACCAGCAGTTGCCCATGCAATTGATGGTGCATCAGCATTTTGAATTGTCCAGTTTGTTGGAGGAAATGTTGCTCCTTCAAAGTTTTCTACTATTGGTAAAGTTAATGCACTAACAGGATTAATATATGCCGTTTTTGTCATTGTATTATTACCCTGTGCATTTGTAGCAACAAGAGTGACATTATAAGCTCCAGCAGCATTGAAAATAACTTTTGGATTTTGAGAAGTTGCACTTGTACCTCCAGTATAAGTTACTGTATTTGGACTAAAAGTCCAAGCCCATGAAGTAGGAACTCCAGAAGACATATCTGTGAAGTTTACTGTTGCTCCTATACAGGGTGTTGTATTATCTGCGGCGAAATCAGCTACAGGAGCACCTGCAATCATTGGAAGCTGAAAAGAATAAACACGAGTTGTAGTTCCTCCAATAATCGTATATTCACCAGTATGCCAAAATGTTAAACCATCTGGATCTAAAGATAATTGAGAATAATCACCGTACCTATTACCTGAAGTCTCCGAAGCAGTTCCAGCAGCCGCTACCGTTTCTGCAAATGACATAGTTCCTAATGGATCTGTAGCTAATCTTCCGGTATAACATAAACTCGGATAAACTGTTGAACTCGATTTACAATATGCCATACCAATACTACCATTGTTATCCATAGCAATAGATCCTATCCAACGAGTATGAGCGTCAGGAGTATAGGTACCTTCTTGGTATAAACTCCAAACCCCTGTTGTTTGATTCTGACGTAATTCAACCCATTTTATACTTCTTTGACCTGTACCACTACTTATTAAAACCCCCCAGTTCATGACTAAAGAATTATATCCAGCCCATTTTCGCCATTGTGCTCTATAAGTTGGCACACCTCCAATACCATCAATCTTTTGAGTTGTACCTGGTTGTGTTACATCATTCCATAATGAATTATAAGAAGCATCAAAAGCAGCTGTAGGGATCGTTGTGTTTAAAGCGATAGAAGCACTTGGAGTTGCTCCCCAAGTTACCGTCATATTCCAAATTTTAACACCATCTATGTTTCCTGTACCCCATGCATTATCTGTGTATGAG
>CALPUT020000187.1 GCA_943326825.2 Chryseobacterium gleum
ACGTAACCATTGGTAAAATAAATGGGAAAGTTGCTTGTATTCTAACTACTGTTGAAAAACGAATATCGTATGGATTATTGTTTTGGAAAAAGTTTAAATAATCAATGTTTTCATATGAATTAGACATGTTTTGAGGTCCACCACCTGATTCTGTAATAAACGAAAGGGGTTGAGAAGATATTAACAATCTTCTTCCATCATTGATGATTGTTGGATTGAAAATCATAACAGGTATCATCGCATTTCTCTCATAATACTTGTAATAACCTAAAGAATGATTTAAAACGTTGTTAGTATTTTCATGTAATTGTTGTTCAAATGAATATCCACGATCTTTAGGGTAGGTGAAGCCATTGATTTTAATCTTTTGATAACGGAAAAACATGTCGTTAGTTGAAGCTGTAAAAAACAACTTATTCAACATATCTTTAGCTATGTTTTGACGATAAATACCTGAATAAATATTATTAATTTCTCCTTTTTTATAACGTAATAAGATTTCTCTAAAATAAGCTGCACCAACCATTCCGCCAGAAGCCCCAGTTATTAATTGAGTGTGTTTAAATAGTTGACCATTAAGTTTTTCGTCAGTTTTTTGAAGAACGGTTAATGTCCATAAAGCACTTCTCGTACCACCTCCAGAAGTATTTATTAATACTAATTTAGGTTTATCTTCACCAGTGTTTGTTTTCCATTTATTTAGAATTTTAATATAAGAATGTAGTGATTTTTGTTCTGTATTTTCACTATTAATTGATTCTTCAATTTTTTCTATACTGTATTCCTGCCTTTTGTTTGGTGAGTAGTTGAGTCCGTATGCATAGTTTTTGTAATTGAAAAATGAGCTATTTACACTTAAATAATTCATCCCCATGAAACAGCAAATCATTATTGGATAAGTCCATCTATGAAACCAAGATAACAAGGCGCTAAACAACATTAAAATGATTGTCAACAATAAAATAAAACTCATTGCTGCAGGCATATTAAAGAAATTATAATCTCTAAATCCTCCTAGTATGAAAAACGAAATAATTGTAATTAACTCAAAAACGGAAGTATTTACACGATTTTTAGCGAAGACTTTTTCAATTAATTCTTCGTCTAAATGTTGAACTGTTCTACTTTTGAAAAGCTTAAATTTGGTTCCTATATAAATGTATGATTTCTCATCGTGTTGTTGAAAAGCATCGTACCATTTTTCTTTGTTGTGAATTACTGAATTTATAGGTTTAGGTGATTGATTATTGTCATTTGCCGCATTTTTAATTAGTGAAAATGGATTTTTGTTGGTTGGGAAAAAATATAAAAGAGATAATAGTAAAAAAAATATTATTCCTCCAACGTAAGAAAGTATGTATATAAATACTTGACTTCCATTAGCGTGTTCTTCGTTTAGTTGGAAATAAGTTAAGTTATAAATATAAATAACATTGAAAATTAATGGAATAATAAAGTTATTTAAACAGAATTTTAAGAATGGTTTAGTCACAACAACTAAGAATGGATAATAGGGCCCAAGTTTGATGTAACTGTAGGTGTTGAATCCCATAATAAATCCGCCAACTGAAAAACCAATAAATAAAAATGACCAGCTGTTCACTTCACCAAGATATTCAGGTGAAAAGAAAAGCAAAGGAACACCATAAGCTTTACCAACATTATCAGTAACAATTAGCAATAGTATTAACCAATACAAAATTGCTAATAAATTGTACTTAAGATGACCAATAAAAAGCTGAACAGGAAAAAATGATTTTACGAAATTCAGTATTGGTAATTTATTTGTATTCATATCCATTTCATTAAATATAAAATATATTTTTGGAATGTCGACAATTGTTAAAGATTAATTCAATATTAAGTTGAACTAATTAAGAAGTTCAATTTTGAAAGCTTGCATTTTGTTTTATGAAATCACTAACAAAATAGGATAACGCTTTTCCAACAATTTTTTCTTCATTTAATGTTACCGGTGCACCTTCAGGAAGATGTAAATATGAAATATTTTTATGTTTTGCGATTGTGTGTATGTATTTTCGAGCATCATTAACCGTAAATCCACTTGGTGTATATGCGGATGAGGGCATGAATGTAATTGTATCGAGGTCTAATTCAATTCCAATTGGTTTATTGAATGAAACATGCGCAAAATGTTCGATGTCTTGCGTTAAAGAACGATTATTAAAAAGATAATCTTCAAAGAAAGTGAAATTGAAATTATTTGATTCAAGGTAAGTGTACATCGTTTCATTGTTGTATTGTTGATGTAATCCAAGAACAGAATAATGATCAAGATATTGATGATGTTTTGCGTATGAAAAAGGATTCCCACTATGTCTTCCTTCTAATGCACGACAATCTGCATGTGGATCTAAATTGATGACATTTATTGACTCATTTTTCGCAAGCGATGATGCCCAAATTAAAGGAAAAGCATTGTTATGTCCTCCTCCAATTACAATTGGAATTTTCCCTGAAAGAATAATTGGTTCAATAATTGATTTTACAATTTCATCTAATTCAGAAATAAGTTCTCTACCTTTTTCTAAAGTTTCAAATAGATCGATTGACCTGATTTCGCCTAAAATGCAAATTGAATTACCATTTAAAAAACGGTTGTCTTGCATGTTAATAAATCTACTAATAAACGCCGAAAAAGCATTTGCACTTCCTTGAAATCCAAGATTTGATTGAGGTCCAATATCTTCGGATATCCCTAAAATGACATACTTACACTCATTGTTTTGATAATCAAATTGACAAGTTTGACCAATTTTAGTTTCTCCTTCTCGAATGGATAAAATTGATTGTAGGTGTGTTTTGGAGAAGCTGTTAAATGTGAAATTAGATTTCATAATTTGAGATTAGTTTGATAAATGAAGCAGGAGGAGTAATTGGCCTCATGTTTTCTTTTGAAACAAATACTAAAGTTGTTTTAGCTATTGATAGCAATTCGTTTTTATCGTTTTTAATTTCGTAATCAAAAAATAAACGTGGACCTTTTATTTCTTTTATTTTAGTGATTATAGTTAATTCATCATCATAAAAAGCTGGTTTATGGTATTTTACGTTAAATTCAGATACCGGTAACATAATACCTTTATCTTCCATCTCTCGGTAACTCATTCCAACAGCTCGCATCGCCTCAACTCTTCCTACTTCGAAATATTGCGCATAATTACCATAATAGCAGTAACCCATTTGGTCTGTTTCGCTATATCTAACACGTAAATGCGTGGATGAACAAAAATTTATCAACATAATCCTAAAACTTTAATCAAATATAGACATTTAGAATATTTTTTGTACATTTATTAACTAGTAAAAAGTACAGTTTTTTTAACTTAATTTTTTTTAAAAAAAGTAAAAAATTAAGTTAGCTACCCTAAGTCTAATATTTATCAGTTAGTTATAGAAAAGCTTAAAAAAATAATTTTTACACAAGTAAAAGATTTCATTAAATCAATAGCAAAACGATTTTTTTTTTAACTTTTTTATGTAAATATTTGTATTCAGAAAAAAGAGAGAACTTCTTTTATGTCTAAGCGTTGATTTTCAACGAATAAGAAGTTTTAAAGATATATAAGTTAATAACTATTTACTAAAAAGTACAGTTTCGATGAGTAATACACATGAAAGCGCATGGAATGCATGTTTGAAAGTAATTAAGGATAACATTTCCTTGCAAGCTTTTAAAACGTGGTTTGAGCCTATCATTCCCGTTAAGTTAGAGGATAACATTCTAACAATTCAGGTTCCTTCACATTTTTTCTATGAGTGGTTGGAAGAAAATTATATTACTTTATTGAAAAAAGTTATTCAAAAAGAATTAGGGCCTGAAGGAAGATTGGAATACAGTATTGTTATGGAAAATAACAGTACAAATTCAACTCCTTACACTGTGAAATTACCAGCGTTGAACAAGAAAGAACTGAAAAATGCTCCTGTATCAATGCCGTTGAATTTGAATGAAAATCAAATAAGAAATCCATTCATTATTCCAGGTTTAAAGAAAGTGAATGTAGAGTCTAATTTGAATCCATCTTATTCATTCGATAATTTCGTTGAAGGAGATTGCAATAGATTAGCTAGAGCTTCAGGATTTGCAGTTGCAAACAAACCAGGAGGAACAGCTTTTAATCCATTATTGATTTACGGTGGTGTAGGTTTAGGGAAAACACATTTGGCACATGCGATTGGGATTTCGATCAAAAATCAATTTCCGAATAAAACAGTTCTTTATGTAGGTTCTGAAAAATTCGCTCATCAATTCATCGATGCGATTAAAAATCAATCTACAAATGATTTCATTCATTTCTACCAAATGATTGATGTATTAATAATTGATGATGTTCAATTCTTCGCTGGAAAAGAGAAAACTCAAGATGTATTCTTCCATATTTTTAATCACTTACATCAAAATGGTAAACAGATTATCTTAACATCTGATAAACCACCAGTAGAGATGCAAGGAATGGAACAACGTTTATTGTCTCGTTTCAAATGGGGATTGTCTGCTGATTTAGGTGCGCCAGAATTAGAAACAAGAATCGCTATTTTAGAAAAGAAAATGTACGGAAATGGTATTGAGTTACCAAAAGACGTTGTTGAATATTTAGCTTATAGTATCAATACGAATGTTCGTGAAATGGAAGGTGCTTTGAATACTTTGTTAGCGCAAGCTTCATTGAATAAAAAAGCAATTACGATTGATTTAGCGAAACAAATGGTTGATAAATTCGTGAAAAACACTGCACGTGAAGTATCAATCGAGTACATACAAAAAGTGGTTTGTGATTATTTCGATTTACCAATTGAAATGTTGAAATCAAAAACAAGAAAAAGAGAAGTTGTTCAAGCAAGACAAATTGCTATGTTCTTCTCTAAGAAAATGACAAAATCTTCTTTGGCAAATATCGGTTCTCATTGTGGAGGAAAAGATCATGCGACTGTTTTACATGCATGCAGAACTGTCTTGAATCTCTCTGAAACAGATAAACAATTTAAAGTTTATTTAGAAGATTTAGAAAAGAAGTTGACGATACAATAAAATTGAAAGCCATTCGAAAGAGTGGCTTTTTTGTTTCTAACCATTATCAAGAAAATGATTAAACTTGCAACTTGAAAGAATCCAGGTGAATTGAGTTTAAAATCTACATATAAAACAGTTGAAGAAATTTCTGAAGGACTTTATAAAGAAAAAGGTTCTAAGTTTATTGCGTATGCGGTAGCTTGTTATTCAGAAGATGAAGCGAAAGTTTTTATTGAACAATGGAAAAAAGAACATCATCAAGCGAGACATCTTTGTTATGCTTATCGATTTGGGGTTAATCACGATGTTTATAGAGCAAATGATGATGGAGAACCCAATAACTCTGCAGGTATTCCAATTTTAGGCCAAATACAATCATTTGATTTATCGAATATACTAATTGGTGTTGTTCGTTATTATGGAGGAACAAAGCTTGGAGTAGGTGGCTTGATTACAGCTTATAAAACAGTAGCGAAAGAAGCGTTAGAAAGTGCGGTCATTATTGAGAAGGAAATTTTTGAATGGGTAAAACTGAAATTTGAATACAGCGATATGCCTG
>CALPUT020000188.1 GCA_943326825.2 Chryseobacterium gleum
CAAAACGATATCAAAAAAGTATTAGCTTATTCTACTGTTTCTCAATTAGGTTTCATTTTTGTTGCATTAGGAATGGGAGCATACACAGCTGCAATTTTCCACGTAACAACTCATGCTTTCTTTAAAGCATTGTTATTCTTAGGTTCTGGTAGTGTAATTCACGCAATGTCTGATGAACAAGATATTCGTAAAATGGGTGGTTTGAAGAAATTTATTCCAATTACGCATGTTACTTTTTTAATAGGGACATTAGCTATTTCAGGTTTTCCATTCTTATCAGGTTTCTTTTCTAAAGATGAGATTTTAGCACACGCTTTACATCATAATCCATTAATTTATGGAGCTTTGGCTTTCAGTGCATTGTTGACAGCAGTATATATGTTTAGATTATACTTTGTTGTTTTCCATGGTGAATTCAGAGGTTCTGATCATACAAAAAGTCATTTACATGAAAGTCCTTACAATATGACAATTCCGTTGATGGTATTAGCTGTATTATCTATTATTGGTGGAGCTTTAAATTTACCAGGTAAACATTGGTTCTCATATTTCTTAAACCATAACGTTATCGGGTTAGATAAAATTGAAGAATTACATGTTGATACTGGCTCATTGATTACATTGATGGCAACAGCTTCAATTTTAACATTAGTTGCTTTAATAGGTGCATATTCAATTTATGTTAAAAAGAAGAGTTTACCAGTTGAAGATATCCAGTTAAAAGGTTGGGCTAAATTATCTGCAAATAAGTTATATTTAGATGAAATCTATAATTTCTTATTTGTAAGACCAATGGAATCTTTATCAAAATTAACTCATCAATTAATTGAAATTGTAATTCTAAACAATCTTGTTTTAGGAGCAGCAAAAGCAATTGGAAAATCTGGAGATTTAGTTAAAAAGATTCAAACTGGTCGAACAGAATGGTATTTGTTGTGGATGGTTTTTGGAATCATCGGTTTGGTAGTTTATTATCTTGTAAAAATATAACGTTTTGGAAATTTTATTAATACCTAGTTTATTTGCATTACTTGCCTTATTTGTTCCAGGTAAAGTAGTTCGTGTTTTCGGTTTAGTGGGAGGACTTGCTTCAGTCATATTAACATGTGTACTTGTATGTAAGTTTCAACAAAACGGTGGACAAGCAGTTACTTTTTTCGAATTAGCTCAGAATAATTTTGGATTTACTTCTAAAATGGGTTACGACGGAATCGGATTGTTTATGATTATTTTAACAAATGTGATTACGTTCATTATTTTGTTAAGTAATTTCAATAGAGAAGTTGCTCAAAACAAGTTGTTTAATGCGATGTTATTCTTAATGCAAGCTGCACTTTTAGGAGTTTTCACTTCAATGGACGGATTGTTGTTTTATATTTTCTGGGAAATTTCATTGATTCCGATATTCATTATCGCGTTATCTTTTGGAGGATCAGATCGTAAACGTACATTAACAAAATTCTTCATCTATACATTTGTTGGATCATTAGCAATGTTAGCTTCATTGATTGCTATTAAATCATATGCAACAAGTTTTGCAATTGAAGATTTAATGGCCGTTGAGTTAAGTTCGAAAGTTGCTTTTTGGATTTTCGGAGGTTTCTTTTTAGCATTTGCTATTAAAATTCCATTATTTCCTTTTCATACGTGGCAGCCAAGTACATATAGTACAGCTCCAATGGCAGGAACAATGTTATTATCTGCTTTGATGTTAAAAATGGCTTTATACGGAATGATTCGTTGGATGGTACCTTTAGCACCAGAAGCATTAAATGATTTCCAATACCCAATTATCGTATTAGGAATTATTGGAGTTGTATACGCAGGTGTAATTGCTATTAAACAATCAGATATGAAACGTTTGTTTGCATTTGCTTCCATTTCTCACGTTGGTTTAATTGCTGCTGGGATTATCATTTTTGATAAAGAAAACATTACAGCTGCTTTGATTCAAATGTTCAATCACAGTTTAGTAGCGGTTGGTTTATTCTTATCGGTTGATATTTTAGAGAAAAGAATTGGGACACGTAAATTAGAAGAATTAGGGGGAGTAGCAAAATTAGCTCCTAAATTTGGATTTATGTTTGCTGCTTTGGCTTTAGCTTCTGTTTCTGTTCCATTTACAAGTGGATTCATTGGAGAGTTTTTATTATTAAAAGGTCTTTATTCTTACCATTGGGTTATTGGTTTAATAGCTGGTACAACTTTGGTTTTAGGTGCTGTTTATACATTGAGAGCATACCAGTTAAGTATGTATGGTGCTCCTAAAATGGCTTCTTTTGAAGATTTAACTTGGAATGAATGGTTAGCTTATTTCATTATCATGGCTATTATTGTGATTGTTGGTGTTTGTCCACAAATGATCATTGATACAGTAGGACCAAGTATCGATCAATTATTAGAATCTTATAAAATTTCAAATACAATCATTAAGTAATATGGACGCTCTAATTATCATTTTTTTAAGTGGTTTAATTTCACTTTTTGTTGCTTTTACTAAAAAGCCAATTTTGGTGTTGTTAACTTCTTCAATCGGTATTCTTGCAGCAATTGGTTTATTTATTGCTCAATGGAATAATCCTGTTACGTTGTTTTCATATGAAGGATTAGAATTTACAAATTCAGCAATTTTATATTCTATTGCTGCTTGTATTTTTGCATTGTTTTCAATTCTAGTAGGATATAATATTTACAATAAACAACCAGAACATACTGGTGAGTATATTTCATTAATGGTGTTCTCATTAGTTGGTGCGGTTTGTATGTTAGCATTTACAGATATGTTCATGTTTTTCTTAGGTTTAGAAATTCTTTCAATTCCTATCTATGTAATGGCAGGAACAAAGAAAAGCGATATTCGCTCAAGTGAAGCTTCTTTGAAATATTTCTTAATGGGAGCTTTTGCTACTGGTGTTTTACTTTTTGGAATTGCTTGGACATATGGAGCAACAGGCTCTTTCAAATTAACTGAAATTGCTACAGCTATTTCATCAGCAAGTGAAACTGGTCAATCTTCAATTTTATATGTTGGAATCTTGTTGATTTTAGCTTCATTCTTATTTAAAGTTGGAGCAGCACCATTTCATTTTTGGAGTCCAGATGTTTATGAAGGTTCACCAAACCCTGTAACAGGTTTTATGGCTGCAGTTGTTAAGTTAGGAGCTTTCGGTGCATTTTATAAAATATTTAATGTTGCTTTTCCTGAAGTTCACGGATTCTGGGCACCAGCGATTATGGTATTGGCAGTTGTAACAATGTTTATTGGTAACTTATCGGCACTAAGTCAAGTTCATTTTAAACGTTTATTAGCTTATTCTAGTATTACACACGTTGGATATGCATTATTGACAATTATTACAGTGAGCAGTAACTCAGAAGCTAATTTATGGGTGTATTTATTCGGTTATGGATTTTCAATAATTGCATTGGTAACAATTGCTCAATTGTTAAATGATGATGAAGATAAAATAGATGCTTTTAAGGGATTAGCAAAAAGAAATCCATTTTTAGCTTCAGTTGCTGTATTAGCTTTATTGTCTTTAGCAGGTGTTCCACCGTTAATTGGTTTCTTTGGTAAATATTTAGTATTCTCTGAAGCATTTACTCAATATCCAATTTTAGTGATTGTTGCAATTGCAAATTCAGGTATAGGGGTTTATTACTATTTAAAAACAATCATCGCTATTTTCCAAAAAGAGGATGTTTCTGAAGAGAAAATTGAAGTTCCATCTTTGCAAGTGGTGGTTTTAAGTGTTTGTGTTTTGACTATCTTAGTTGGAGGTTTGGTTTTATCTCAGTATAAAATGTTATAAAATTGAATCTTTTCATAAAAAACTAAAAAGCCCGATTATTCGGGCTTTTTAATTTTTAAATTTATTTTCTAGCTTTGGCTTATCGTTGCCGCAGGATTTCAAACCAGCGGAGCGAGGTTAATATTTTCTAGCTTGGGATTACATTTACCTCCGCTGAGCTGGATTTGCAATCCTGCTCTAAATAGAACTTAATTTGTATCGAAAAACTAAAAAAAAAGATGCTCCGCTGGATTTGCAATCCTGCGGTAATCGTGAATTTGATTTAAAAATAATTATCTAAAAAAAATAATTAATAAATTTGTCATTCCTTAACTTTTTGATTAATTTAATTAAATGCAACAAGGAAAAAAACAAAACCTAAAATCAGACAAAGCTTATTTTATCACAATGACCGTTGTTGATTGGATAGATGTATTTACTCGTCAAAACCATAGAGAGACTATAATTGAATCTTTAAAATATTGTCAAAATAAAAAAGGTTTAATTATTTATGCCTATGTAATTATGAGTAATCATATACATATTATTATAGATACTAAAGATGAAATACCATTAAAAGATATCATTAGAGATTTTAAGAAATTTACTTCTAAAAAAAATATCACGCAAATACAGAATGAACCAGAAAGTAGACGAGATTGGATGCTAAAATTATTTGAAGATGAAGCCAAAGAAAGTGGAAAACATAAATATTTCAAATTGTGGAAAGATGGCAATCACGCAATTGAAGTTTATACTGAAAAATTTGTTTGGGATAAAATCAATTATATTCACAACAATCCAGTTAGAGCAGGACTAGTAAAAAATCAATGGGAGTGGATATATTCATCTGCAAGTAATTATCAAGATGAAGAAAGTATTTTAGATGTGTATAAAATACCTCCTAGGCTGATTACTTACTAGAGATAATATTTTCTAGCTTCGGATTACATTTACCGCAGGATTGCAAATCCAGCGGAGCAGACTGATTACTTATTAGATAATATTTTCTAGCTTGGGATTACATTTACCGCAGTATTACAAATCCAGCGGAGCGTACCCGAAAATCCTTAAGAGAGAAATATTATGATTTATCTATTTCTTAGAAGCAACAATTGAATAAACCATCGGTATTTTATTCTCAAAATGCTTTACACGATGTCTTTTTGGAGCATATTCTTCGACAGTGTCATTAAAACAGTTGTAAGGGGAGAAGTCATATTCTTCTATTGAATTAATTTCTAAACCATTATTGATAAGTCCCATTAGAACTTCTGCTAAACCATGATTCCAGCAAACATAATCTTGGTTTATAGGTGCATTTAAATCTGTATACGTTCCACTTGCTGTTTCGATGATCTCACCAGTGTTTAAATAATTATAACCTACTTTATCAAAGTTATCATCAAACATCCAAACTACTGGATGAAATTCAACAAAAATGAATTGACCGCCAGGTTTCAAAAATGTAGAGATTACTTTTCCCCATTTGTTCAAATCAGGTAGCCATCCAATTGTTCCATAGCTCGTGAAAACGAAGTCGAATTGTTCATTTAAGTGATTTGATAAATCGTAAATGTCACAGCAAATGAATTCTGCGTCTGTATTACATGTTTTATTGAGTTCTATCGCACTTTCGATAGCTTTATCGGACAAATCAACACCTGTAACTTTTGCCCCCATTCTAGACAAAGAAATTGAGTCCTGACCAAAATGACATTGTAAATGCAATACTTTTTTCCCTTTTAAGTCAGGAAAAATTCCTAATTCGATTTCA
>CALPUT020000189.1 GCA_943326825.2 Chryseobacterium gleum
GTAGTCGCAGATGTTGACCATACATTATTAGAAACTTGATCAGATATTAAATCTACTGATGTTCCAGTACATAATGAAGTAGAACCATTTGCAGTAATTACTGGTGCTGTTGGATTAGCATGAACAGTAACTGTAACCAATGTTCTTGGTCCTTCAATTCCTGTTGAATTTGCTTGAGCAGCATAATAATTAAATACTCCCGCAGTCGCTGTAGAAGGAACTAAATTTGTAACTAAAGTAGTACCTGTTGCATCAGTATACCAATTAATTGTATTGCCTGTTGTTGCTGTAGCAGTTAAAGCTGAAGCTGTTTGACCAACACAATAAGAAATTGCAGTTGTAGCAACTGGTTCAAAAATAACACTTGGAGTTAAAGCCGCATCAGTAAATGCATAGTTCGTTAATAAAACAGAACCACTGACTGGTCTAAAATCAACATTTGTTTTGAAATCCCCATTATTATCTCCATAAGGATTAACAAGTATATTACTTGAAGATACTACAGAATCATTATTATTAGCACCAAACCATGTTTTAATATCAAAAGTACTTCCTGAATTTCTTTCAGTTGAAAAATTTGGAACATAACCAGCAATTACATTATTTTTATATTTTAAAACATCAGTAGAAGTATGAGCAGGTGTTATACTTGTATAAGTATTTGAAGCAAGTAATAAAGATGTACCGCCTGCAGCATTTTGTTCACAATATTGACCATCAATATGAATGCCTCTTAATGCGTCCATAAATAAACTATTATAGATTTTTAAACCTGAATTTCTTCTGATTCTAGCTCCCCTTCTGTAACCATTTGCTACAGTAGAAGAATTGCTAACATTACCTCTTAACGGTCCTACAAATGTAATATTCGAAAAAATTGCAGAAGTTTGAGGAGTAGCATTGTCACCTGAAGCATTATTATCAGACTCAAACCCTTCAGAAGTTGAATTTGAAACAGCAGGGTTATCCGAAATATTTGGATCACGAACAACTAAACCAAATTGTATTTTTCCTGAAAATCCATTATCTGTATCAAAATCATCATCTAAATTTCTATATGAAACTAAATGTCTACAGTTTACTGTACCACCAAACCACTCAAATGCATCATCATTCGCGAAAGAAACCTGAACATTATCAATTGTAGTACCACGGCCAACAGCACCCAATGTTAATCCATTAATTTCCTTGTTTTGAAAATAAACATAACCTGCAAATTCTATACGAACATAGCGAAGTACACCTGAATTATCGTTATCATTTGGATTTGCACCACCACCAAATTGTGTGTTTGGTCCTTCAGTTATTCCTTCTATATTCCCTATCCCAGCACCATAAGTAGCTGAAACTCCATTGTAAGAAGCTCTACCCATCAAAATTACACCTCCCCAATCTCCAAGACCTCTTCCATTAGCTGGTTGGTTGGATGTAAATACAATCGGATTAGCCGCTGTACCATCAGCTACTAGTTTTGAACCTTGAGTAATAAAAAGACCTGATCCAGCAACTGATTTATCTCCAAGAATATGTGTCCCAGGCTGAATTGTAAGAGTTGCACCATTTGTAACGTAGATCTGTCCTTGAAGCAAATAAGTATTATTTGCTGTCCAAATTGTATTATTTGTAATGTTGGCTGTTTGAACTACGTTAGCTGCTGGGTAATTAGTGTTTTGAGGATCAAAATTTGTCCAAGTGTCTGTCCATTGTGCAGTTGGTGCGGGCGCAAATGCTCCTCTGTAAGTAGTAGGAACAATAAACCCTTGACTTAACACTATATTGCAAATCGATGCAATAATTGCTGTTAAATAAAATTTCTTCATTTTCATCGTTTTTAAATTGTAAATTAACTTTAAATTGTACGATGCAAATTTTGAAATTTAAAGTAATAAAAGGGTTAAGTACAAGCTATGAAACAGAGAAGAAATAGTTAACTTAATGTTAAGGAAATTGATATTGTTTTAACATAAAGATTATAAACAAAAAAAATCCTCTAGAAACTAGAGGATTAAAAAAATTAAAATTTAAACTTTAAAATTTATACACTATAACAAAAGAAAAGGTTTGACCAAAACTTGTTGTCCACATAGCGTTATCTATTTTTGAATTATAACCATTAACATTTTTAGCATTTCCAATGAAAACTGAATTAGTAACTTTATCAAAACCTAAGACAGAAGCTTGAGTCTCATAATTATTTTGATAGAAAATCAATTTTTGAGCTAAAATATTTTGAATATTGAATTTTACTTCAAGTTTTTCCTTCAAAAATTTCTTAGCTATTTGAAAATCTAGGAATGTACGACCTTTCTCCCAAATATCAGGCTGAGAAACACTTCCTAAAATATAAATTCTTTGTCCAACTCTATTAACATTTAAACTATATGATATTTTATGTTTAAGATCATCATACATGACCCCTCCATTAAAAACATATGGAGATTGTCCTTGTAAAGGTCTTGATAAATAAGCTGAACCTTTATTGTTTGAGACATCAACTACAGATCTAATTATCGATAAATTACTGTAAACGGTTAAATTATTTAAAAAAGACGAAGAATCACTATTAAACAAATAACCAACCATACTCCTAAATTCCAACTCTAAACCATAATTTATAGCACTTGGAGCATTTTTGTATGAAATCTCATTAGAGACATCCGCACGAGTAGATTGCTCAATTGGGTTTTGGAAGTATTTGTAAAATAATGATCCTGATAGCAATTGATTTTTACCTGGAAACCATTCATATCTTAAATCTAGATTTGTAATTTTCGCTCTCAATAATGAATCATTTCCTGTCAATACAAATTGAGTTGTAAAATCAAAAAATGCAAATGGAGCTAATTCTCTGTACTCAGGTCTATTTAATGTTTGAGACCCACTTAATCTTAAATTCTGTCTTTTGGTTGCAGAGTACACAAAATTAAAAGATGGTAACACATCTAATTTTTTAGTATTAATTACTAGAGCACTTTTATCATTTCTTATAGCCTTCAACTCTTGAACAAAATACTCTGCTCTTGCACCCCATATCAATCTAAATTTTTTATGGAATTTATTATCTAATGATATAAAACCAGCTGTTAAATTTGAACTAGCTTGATAAGCATCTGTTAGTTTAGTTCCATCTGTCAATTTAAAACCACCAACACCTGGTTTAATTAACCCCATATTTTGTGCTTGAAAAATAGAATCCTCTGGTTGGTATAATAAATATGGCTTAAGTTGAACATTTCCTCCTGGTATCCCATATTGAGTGTACCCTAACTGTCTAGCAACAAAATCTCTACTTCTAGTCTGTAACATACCTCCTACTTTTAATTCAGAAGCAATACCAGCTATTGTATCCAAATGATACGAAATCGATGCTTTTAAGCTTTTAATACCTTCTTTGTTAGTAGAAAAAAACATACCGCCACAATAATCTGATCCAATACTTGACTGAGAAATATTTGCTCTATAAATTGTATCGTATGGGCTTGAATTTAATGGATCATTCACATATTTTGGTCTTGAATAATTAGTTCGTCTTAAATTTGGTATCGTTCTAACAATATTGCTATATCCACCTACCCAATCAATTCTAATTCGATTCTTTTTAAATAAGTGCTCACCTGTTAACTGTCCAGAATAAATATTGTTTCCTGTAAACCATCGTGCAGTAGACCTAATCAAAGTTGGATTAGCTTCTAAAGGGGACATTTCACCAGATCGAGCAATATATCTATTATCAGAGTTAATACTATACAAGTTTTTAAATCCAATGATATTATGTTGATTAATTTTGAACGATAAATTTGCCATTCCACCAGCTAAAACCTGAGAAGAATATACTTTATCCAATAAATCAAAATCAATTTGAGAAACACCACCACCAGTAGTATAAGACCTTCTAATGGTTTGGTTGTAATTATTTGTTCTATTGTAAGATAATGCTGCAATTACCCCAAAATCTCTTTTTTCATCTTTTCCAAAAGATTTATTGTAACCCATAGAATATTGAAAACTCATATTGGGCATAAATTTTTGATTTTGAGTACCCCAATTAGTTGTAAATTGTTTAGCTAACACTGCTTGATCATTCATTAATGTAGGATATGTCTTTACACTTGGCACTGAAGAAGAGAGAGCTCTCGAACCATCATCAACACCTAACCAATCTAATTTCCCACCTACATATGATGTTTGATTTTTAAATGTCGTAATCGTATTATAACCACCTCCGATTGAAAATGATTGGAAATTATTCTCAGGAATATCTTTAGTCTTAATATTGATTACACCTCCAGCAAACTCACCTGGCATATCAGGACTAGCCGTTTTTAAAATTGTTAAATTGTCTAACATATTTACTGGAAAGATATCAAATGAAAACGCCTTACGATCTGACTCAGAACTCGGAAGAGGTGCTCCATTTAAATAAGCTGCATTGTAACGATCATTTAAACCTCTAATAATTACAAATTTATTATCTTGTACACTAGCTCCACTCACTCTTTTCAAAGCATCTGATGTAGTTCTATCTGGGGTTTTTGCTAAAGTAGCTGAGGAAATTACATCTGAAACTACAGCATTATTTTTCTTTTCCAACTCAATACCTAAATCACCCATTGGTTTTCTAGCACGAATTGTAACCTCTTCAGTCATTTTAACATTATGCTGTATGTTTACATCAATGTAAACTGTTTCACTATTTACCACATCAACTTCTACTAATTTTTCTGGATAATCAGCAAATTTCACTAAAACTTGGTAATGACCAAAAGCTAAATGATGAAAACCAAATTTCCCATCTAAATCGGACACCGTTTTATGGTCGGTATTTTGTAAAAAAACAAAAGCATTTGGGATTGTCTCTCCTGTCTCTCCTTCTCTTATTACACCTGCAATTGCACCCTTCGTGTTTTCACCATTACCATCTTGACCATATGCAAGATTAACAAGTAAACAAATAAAAAGAAATATCGTTTTCTTCATGAACTATAAATTTGATGCAAAGAAAACTAAAAGCGTTTATCATAAGGTTAATTCAATGTTAAGTTAATAATAAGTTAAGCCCTGTTTTTAAAAAAAAATCATATTTCACAAGTAAAAAACAAAAAGCGTAAACAATATAACAATCTGATTAATATGAAATTATACAAAAGAGACTAAATCTAAAAAAACTAACTCTTTAACATTAAAGTAATCTGATGTTTTATTTTTTAATATAACAGTAAACTTTACATAAAGCATCGATGAAAGTCTTAGTATAAATTTGTGAAGTATTTAAAATTAATAAATATGCAAAACAATATGACAGGACATACAATATTACTAGTAGACGATGAACAAGATATATTAGACTTCCTTTCTTATAATTTACAAAAAGAAGGTTATAAAGTATTTACTGCATCAAATGGAGAAGAAGCTTTAAAATTAGTTCGACAAATAAGCCCTTCTCTTATATTACTTGATATTATGATGCCAAAAATGGATGGTATTGAAACTTGTCAATTAATTAGAAAAGATTTACA
>CALPUT020000190.1 GCA_943326825.2 Chryseobacterium gleum
ATTATTACGTGGTATCGAGAAATCTCAAATCAAAAGAGGTATGGTTATCTGTAAACCAGGTTCTACAAAACCTCATAAAGAATTCAAAGCTGAGATTTACGTATTGAAAAAAGAAGAAGGTGGACGTCATACTCCATTCCACAATAAATATCGTCCTCAGTTCTATTTCCGTACAACAGATGTTACAGGAGAAATCTTCTTAACAGACGGACGTGAAATGGTTATGCCAGGTGATAACGTTTCAATTACAGTTAAATTGATCGTACCAGTAGCAATGGACAAAGGTTTGCGTTTCGCTATTCGTGAGGGTGGTAGAACAGTAGGTGCTGGTCAGGTTACAGAAATTATCGAGTAATTTATTTGATGAAAAATATCAATTAGGGGAGCTTGTCTCCCCTTTTTCTGCGGGTGTAGCTCAGTTGGTAGAGTAGTGGTCTCCAAAACCATTGGTCGTGAGTTCGAATCTTACCGCCCGCGCAATTAAAAATTAAAAAGACGTGTCAAAATTCAAAGAATATATTAGCGAAACTGTGAACGAAATGGTTCATAATGTTACGTGGCCTACTTGGAAAGAACTTCAAAGTAATACTATTATTGTAGTTGTTGCATCTATTATCATTTCTTTGTTCATTTTTGTTATGGATTTCGGTTTTGGTATTGTTGGTAAGCCAGGTGATTCTTGGAGAGGTATTTTAGGATTTATTTACCACATGTTTTAACAAATATAATGGGAGAGATAAAAAAACGTTGGTACGTTGTTAGAGCGGTTAGTGGAAAAGAGAAAAAGGTTAAAGAATATTTAGACCTTGAAATTTCTCGTTTAAAACTTGAGAACTTTGTTGATCAAGTATTGATTCCTACAGAAAAAGTATTTCAAATTCGTAATGGTAAAAAAGTTAGTAAAGAAAAAGCTTACTTACCTGGTTATGTTTTAATAGAAGCAGCTTTAGTAGGAGAGGTTACTCACGTTATTAAAAGTATTCCAAACGTAATTGGGTTTTTAGGTACTGAAAAAGGAGGAGATCCTGTACCAATGCGTTTGGCAGAAGTAAATAGAATTCTTGGGAAAGTTGATGAATTATCTGAGACTGAAGAAGAAATGAAAATACCATTTGTTGTTGGAGAATCAGTTAAAGTTATTGATGGTCCATTTAACAATTTCAGCGGTGTAATTGATGAAATCAATGAAGACAAGAAAAAGCTGAAAGTAATGGTTAAAATTTTCGGTCGTAAAAACTTACTTGAGTTAAGTTATATGCAAGTCGAAAAAGAGATATAGTATATTAACCGTAGGAGTGAGAATTTTGATTAAAGCTTCCCAAATGACTCATGTTAGACTACATAATTTTTAAATACAATGGCTAAAGTAGTAGCAGGATTGATCAAATTACAGATCAAAGGTGGTGCTGCCAATCCGGCTCCTCCGGTGGGTCCAGCTTTAGGTTCTAAAGGTGTGAACATCATGGAGTTCTGCAAACAGTTTAACGCTCGTACGCAGGATAAACCAGGAAAGGTATTACCAGTTGTTATCACTGTTTATGGTGATAAATCTTTTGATTTCATTATCAAAACTCCCCCAGCAGCAATTCAAATCATGGAAACAACAAAGTTGAAAAAAGGTTCTTCTGAGCCTAATAGAAACAAAGTTGCTACTATGTCTTGGGATGCTATTAAAACAATTGCAGAAGATAAATTACCAGACATGAACTGTTTTACAGTTGATTCAGCAATGAGAATGGTAGCAGGAACTGCAAGAAGTATGGGAGTAATAGTTAAAGGTGGAGATGCACCATTATCAAAATAATAGTTAAATCATGAAAAGAATTTCTAAAAAAAGAAAAGAAGTTTTAGCAAAAGTTGATTTGGCTAAAGCATATTCATTAGGTGAAGCTTGCGATTTGGTAAAGGAAATTTCTACAACTAAATTTGATGCTTCAGTAGATATCTGCGTAAGATTAGGAGTTGATCCTAGAAAAGCGAACCAAATGATTCGTGGAACAGTTTCTTTACCTCACGGTACAGGAAAAGATGTTCGAGTTCTTGTATTATGTACTCCAGACAAAGAAGCTGAAGCAGTTGCTGCAGGAGCTGATTTTGTTGGTTTAGATGATTACATTGAAAAAATTAAAGGTGGATGGACAGATGTTGATGTTATTATTACAATGCCTTCTGTAATGGGTAAAGTTGGTGCTTTAGGTCGTATTTTAGGACCAAGAAGTTTAATGCCAAATCCTAAAACGGGTACTGTAACGATGGAAATCGGTAAAGCTGTTGAAGAAGTGAAAGCAGGTAAAATTGATTTCAAAGTTGATAAATATGGTATTATCCATAGCTCAGTTGGAAAAGTGAGTTTCGAAGGAAATAAAATTCACGAGAATTCGTTGGAATTAATTCAAACTTTGATTAAAATGAAACCTTCTTCTGCTAAAGGAACTTACATCAAAAGTGTGTTCTTAAGCTCAACAATGAGTCCTGGTATTCAAATTGATACTAAAACTGTAGTAGCTTAAAACTGAAGTAAAATGACGAAAGAAGAAAAAGCGAAGTACATAGATGGATTAGTTGCTGAATTATCAGCTTCAAATATTATCTATTTAACGGATACTTCTGAATTAACTGTTGAAAGCGTAAACAATCTTCGTAGAAAATGTTTCAATTCTAACATTCGTTTAAGAGTAGTAAAGAATACTTTACTAGCGAAAGCAATGGATAAAGTTGAAGGTAAAAATTATGGACAATTAAAAGACACATTAGCTGGTCAAACGTCTATAATGTTTAGCGAAGAGGGAAATGCTCCTGCAAAATTAATTCAAGATTTCCGTAAAACAAATGAGAAACCACTTCTTAAAGGTGCTTACATTGAAGAAGCTGTTTACGTTGGTGATGACCAATTATCAGCTTTAGTATCAATCAAAAGCAAAGAAGAAGTTATTGGTGATATCATTGGATTATTACAAAGTCCAGCTAAAAATGTTATCTCTGCTCTTAAAGGGCAAGGTGGTAAAATTGCTGGTATCTTGAAAACGCTCGAAGAAAGAGCATAATTATTATTATTGTACAATTTAGTTTAAAAAATAAAGAAAAATGGCTGATTTAAAACAAATCGCGGAAACGCTAGTTAATTTGACAGTTAAAGAAGTTAACGAACTTGCTACTATCTTAAAAGATGAGTATGGAATCGAACCTGCTGCTGCTGCTGCTGTTATGGTAGCTGGTGGAGGTGCTGATGGTGCTGCTGCTGCAGAAGAAAAAACTGAGTTCGATGTAATTTTGAAAGCTGGTGGACCTAACAAACTTGCTGTAGTTAAATTAGTTAAAGAATTAACTGGTAATGGTTTAAAAGAGTCTAAAGATTTAGTTGACGGTGCTCCTTCTACATTGAAAGAAGCTGTTTCTAAAGACGAAGCTAATGCATTAAAAGCTGCTTTAGAAGAAGCTGGTGCTGAAGTTGAGATTAAATAACTATCATACTTCATAAATAGGAAAGGCACGGCATTTTGCTCGTGCCTATTCCTATTTTTATTGATTTGAGTAAGTTAAAACGTTTTCATCAACAAATTCTTATAGGCCTTGGCAACAACAAGTAATATATCGACAAGAATTAATTTTGCTTCTAGCAAAAATCAATTTGATTATCCAGATTTCTTGGATATTCAAATTAAGTCCTTCCAAGAGTTTTTTCAATTAGAAACAACTCCTGAGAACAGAGATAGTGAAGGGCTATTTAAAGTATTTTCTGAGAATTTTCCAATTACGGATACAAGAAATCAATTCGTATTAGAGTTCTTAGATTATTTCGTAGATCCACCACGTTATACTATTGAAGAGTGTATCGATAGAGGGTTAACTTATAGTGTTCCGTTAAAAGCAAAATTAAAGTTGTATTGTACGGATCCAGAACATGAGGATTTTGAAACGATTGTTCAAGATGTTTATCTTGGTACAATTCCATACATGACTCCAAAAGGATCTTTTGTTGTAAATGGTGCACAACGTGTTATCGTTTCCCAATTACATAGATCTCCAGGTGTTTTCTTTGGTCAAAGCCGTCACGCTAATGGAACTAAATTATATTCAGCACGTGTTATTCCTTTCAAGGGTTCTTGGATTGAATTCGCTACTGATATTAATAGTGTAATGTATGCTTACATCGATCGTAAGAAAAAATTACCTGTTACAACTTTATTCCGTGCTATAGGTTACGAAAGTGATAAAGATATTCTTGAAATATTTGGTCTTGCTGACGAAGTCAAGGCAACTAAAGTTAATTTGAAAAAATTAGTTGGACGTAAATTAGCTGCTCGTGTTTTAAAAACATGGATTGAAGATTTCGTAGATGAAGATACAGGAGAAGTTGTTTCTATTGAAAGAAATGAAGTTCTTTTAGATCGTGAAACAGTTATCGAAGATTTCCATGTTGATTTAATTGTAGATTCAGGAGTGAAAACTATCATTCTTCATAAAGAAGATGTTAATAGTGCTGATTTCACATTAATTTACAATACTTTACAAAAAGATACTTCAAACTCTGAAAAAGAGGCTGTAGAGCATATTTATAGACAGTTACGTAACGCTGAACCACCAGATTATGAAACTGCAAAAGGAGTTTTTGAAAAATTATTCTTCTCTGATACTCGTTATGATTTAGGTGAAGTAGGTCGTTTCCGTTTGAATAAAAAATTAGGGATCGATATTTCTGAGCAATCTAGAGTATTGACTAAAAATGATATCATTTTAATCATTAAATATTTGATCGAATTAGTTAATTCGAAAGCAGATGTTGATGATATTGATCACTTATCTAATCGTCGTGTTAGAACTGTAGGTGAACAATTATATGCGCAATTCGGTGTTGGTTTAGCTAGAATGGCTAGAACAATTCGTGAGCGTATGAATGTTAGAGATAATGAGGTTTTTACACCGATCGATTTAATTAATGCGAAGACACTTTCTTCAGTAATTAATTCGTTCTTTGGTACGAATCAGCTATCTCAATTTATGGATCAAACCAATCCTCTTTCTGAAGTAACTCACAAGAGAAGACTTTCAGCACTAGGGCCTGGTGGTCTTTCTAGAGAAAGAGCAGGATTCGAGGTACGTGATGTTCACTATACACATTATGGACGTTTGTGTACAATCGAAACACCAGAGGGACCCAACATTGGTTTGATTTCATCTTTATGTGTATTTGCTAAGGTTAATAAATTAGGATTTATCGAAACTCCTTATAGAAGAGTAGATGCTGGTAAAGCTATTTTAACAGAAGAACCAGTTTATTTATCCGCTGAAGAAGAGGATTCAAAAATTATTGCACAAGCAAATGCTATTATTGATAATGATGGTAATTTCTTAACAGATGTTGTTAAGGCTAGATATGAAGGTGATTTCCCTGTGGTTAAACCAGGGAGTTTGCATTTGATGGATGTTGGAGCAAATCAAATTGCTTCGATTGCCGCTTCTTCAATTCCTTTCTTAGAACATGATGATGCCAACCGTGCATTGATGGGGTC
>CALPUT020000191.1 GCA_943326825.2 Chryseobacterium gleum
AATCGAATTGAAAAGAAAAGAGGTAAAATCAGATTGAAAGGGCCTGATTTTTTATTATTCAGGATGTTAGAAGCAATTATTGATAATTACTTTGAAGTTTTAGAACATATTACTGAAACTATAGAAGAGTTAGAAGTGAAAATGCATGAAAATACGAACGCAAATACGTTGAAACTTATTGAACTCCAAAAGAGAAAATTAATCGAATTAAGAAAAATTGTTATTCCATTAAAAGACGTCACTTCTCAATTAGAAAAAACAAATTCAGATTTATTAGAAAATGAGAACCATTATTATTTTACAGATTTAAAAGAAAATTGTCTTTCTGTATTGGAAGAAATCGATGTAAATAAGCAAATTTTGGACGGTATGGCGAATTTATATTATGCTGTTCAAGGACAAAAGATGAATGAAATCATGAAGATTTTAACAATTGTTTCATCTGTATTTATCCCGTTAACTTTTATAGTAGGGGTATATGGAATGAACTTTGAGAATATGCCAGAATTAAAGTATAAATATGGTTATTATACGGTTGTTGGAGTGATGTTTGCAATTGCGATTTTACTTATTTTCTATTTTAAACGCAATGGCTGGTTAAAAAAATAAGAAATAAATAATTGTAAAAAAAAATCCCGATTGAATTAACAATCGGGATTTTTTAGTTTATGGAAAATCTTAAGCTAACACTTTCGGTGCGGCAGCTAAGATATCTTGACTTGTTTCAGCAGCGTATTGCTCGAAGTTTTTAACAAACTGTCCAGCTAAATTACCAGCAGTTTGATCGTAAGCTTCTTTATTATTCCAAGTTGAACGAGGATTTAATATTTCAGCAGGAACTTCAGGACATTCTGTTGGGAATGCTAATTCAAAAACGGGTAATGTTTCAAATTTAACGTCTTTCAATTTACCAGTTAATGCAGCTGTAATCATAGAACGAGTGTAAGATAATTTCATTCTACTTCCAACTCCGTAAGATCCACCAGACCAACCTGTATTGATTAACCATACATTAATGTCTGTTCCATCTAATTTCTCACCTAATAACTTAGCATATTTTGCTGGGTGTAATGGTAAGAAAGCTTTTCCGAAACATGCAGAGAATGTTGTTGTTGGTTCAGTAATTCCTACTTCAGTACCAGCAACTTTTGCAGTATAACCTGACATGAAATGGTACATTGCTTGCTCTTTTGTTAATTTTGAGATTGGAGGCAATACACCAAAAGCATCAGCTGTTAAAAAGAAAATGTTTTTTGGAGAAGTTCCAATTGAAGGAACAGCAATATTATCAATGTGATCAATCGGATATGATACACGCGTATTTTCAGTAATTGAACTATCAGCGTAATCAGGTGTTGAAGTTCCATCCACAAAAGAGATATTTTCTAAAATTGCACCAAATTTAATAGCGTCAAAAATTTGAGGTTCTTTTTCTCTTGATAAGTCAATTGTTTTAGCATAACATCCACCTTCAAAGTTGAAAACAGAATTGTCAGACCAACCATGTTCATCATCACCAATTAAACGTCTGTTTGGATCTGAAGATAAAGTTGTTTTACCTGTTCCTGAAAGACCAAAGAAAACAGCTGTGTCGCCATCAGCACCAATGTTTGCAGAGCAGTGCATTGATAATACATTTTTTTCGTGAGGTAAAATGTAATTTAATACTGAGAAAATACCTTTTTTAATTTCACCTGTATATCCTGTTCCACCAATGATAATCATTTTTTTAGTGAAGTTCAAGATTGCAAAATTGTGTTGACGTGTTCCATCTTCATCAGCTACAGCCATAAATTCAGGAGCACATACAATATGCCATTCTGGTAAAAAGTTCTCTAACTCATCTTCAGTTGGACGTAAGAACATGTTGTTAGCGAAATGATTCGCCCATGGAGTTTCTGTAATTACACGAATGTTTAAACGGAAGTTTTCATCTGCACATGCATAAGCATCACGAACATAAACGTCTTTACCTTTTAAATACTCTTTCATTTTAACGTAAAGAGCTTCAAATTTTTCTGGAGTAAATTTAATATTCACATCTCCCCACCAAACTGAATTTTCAGTTTTCTCATCGCATACTACAAAACGATCTTTAGGCGAACGACCTGTAAATTCTCCTGTTTCAATAGCAATTGCTCCAGTGTCTGTAAGCATTCCTTGTCCATTCAAAATAGTATCTTCTACTAATTCAGCAGGAGTCAGATTCCAAAATTCATTTTCTAATCCCTCTAAACCAATAGATTTGTTAAGATCAGCATTTTTACCTTGTTTTCCAAAAATGTTCATACTTTTTTTATTTGAGCTTTCGCTTTGATTCTGGGCGCAAAAGTACGATTTTTTTTCATATTTCTAAAGAAAATTACTCACTAAAGGGTTGAAATTGTTAACAATTTAGTAAAATCAAGTTCATTTTATAAACGTCTTTTTGGGAATAGGTAAAACGGTTATGGTGAAAAAAAAGCGCTCAGACATAGTGTCTGAGCGCTTTTCATATTTGTTTCAATTCGATTATCCAATAATATCTCTCATTGCTTCAATGGCTGTTCGTATGTTTTTTCTAACATCAGAAATAGAAGCTTCCATCATGTAACATGGAGCAGAAACGATTCGATTTTCTTTATCAATTTCAATTTCTTTTAACTCTTTATAGCTTGTTATTACACCTGATTTTTCTAATCCAAGTGTCATCTCTTCAATATTATAAGGAGATGGTTTTTCAGTATTTCCAAGTGTCATTTTGGGGTGAGTTGATGATCCTTGAAGCGCTTTTGCAATAACCACTGGACTGACACATAAACCAACAATCGGTTTTCCAACATTTACCAAATTAACTAATAGTAATTTAACTTCAGCTAAAATAGAGCCTTCAGGTCCATTAAACGCCCATTGAGTAAAATTTTTCGCACTTCCAAATCCACCAGGAATAACTAAACCATCAATATCTGCTGGTTGAACATCTTTGATATTAACTATAGCTCCTCGTGCTATTCGAGCAGCTTCAATCATCATATTTCTACTTTCCGGCATTTCTTC
Organism: Chryseobacterium gleum; assembly: GCA_943326825.2. Classification (GTDB taxonomy): domain Bacteria; phylum Bacteroidota; class Bacteroidia; order Flavobacteriales_D; family Crocinitomicaceae; genus CAIUKX01. Next base: position 3,037 of record CALPUT020000191.1, read on the forward strand.
ACCGGTAATATGGTTGATTACATGATATTGAGGCGCATCTATTGAAATACAAATGTACTGTGCACCGATTTCATCCAGTGCTAACATAGTTAATACTGACTCTTGTATTTCAGCACCGTCATATACACCACAACCTGAAAGTAAAATCCCTATTTTCATCACCTTATTCAAACGTATATTTTAATTTTTCGTTATAACCATCAAGCGTCAAGTAGATTTCGCTTCCGCTCTCTTTTTTATATGCTAAAGCAGAGATGTCAAAATGTAAAACACGAGTAATCATTTTTTTACAATTGTCATTATCTATGGAATGAAAAAGCTTGATAGCTCGAATTGCAGGCATTGATTTTGCAATTTGTTGACTTCCAATCAAATTAAAATTATGATTTCCACAACCACCGGCATAAGAAACACTAATGAGCATTTTATTTCCAACAATTTGAACAGAGTCAATTTTAATTGGATCACTTGATGCTGGAAATTCTCCAATGGTTGCAATCATTTCTGGATCTTTAGGGATTGTTGAAGATATAGTTGGCGTTGGCGACGATGTGGTCGAAGTTGATGAAGTATTAGAAGCTGTTGCATTTTTTGAAGTTTTACAACTTACAATTAGAGCGAATGCAAAAAGGGTAAATAAAATTTTCATACTATTTTGTTTTGTCTGAATAAATCAAATATAATACCATTTATTTGATTTTGTTTCCTATTAAAGAGAATATATCATAATTAGTTTTATAACTTTCATAAAGAATTGTCTTATGATTGAATTATCATTAATTTTGCAGCATGAAAACAAAGACACTCAAAAAAAATAAAGTTAACGTTGTTACTTTAGGATGTTCTAAAAATATATTTGATTCAGAGGTTTTAATGGCTCAATTAAAAGCAAATCAATTTGATGTTGAGCACGAATCAATGGAAGATGATGCTGAAATTGTAATCATTAATACATGTGGTTTTATTGATAATGCAAAACAAGAATCAATAGATACAATTATTCGTTATGCGGAAGCAAAAGCGGAAGGATTAGTGAGTAAAGTTTATGTTACAGGTTGTTTATCTGAAAGATATAAAGATGAATTGGAAAAAGAAATCCCAGAAGTGGATGCTTTTTTCGGGACAAGAGATTTACCACGTTTATTAAAAACCTTGAAGGCAGATTACAAACATGAATTAGTAGGTGAACGTTTATTGACTACACCTTCTCATTATGCTTATTTTAAAATAGCTGAAGGTTGTGATCGTCCTTGTTCATTTTGTGCAATTCCAATTATGCGTGGAAAACACGTTTCAACTCCTATTGATGAATTAGTAAATAGTGCTAAAAGTCTTGCAGCAAAAGGTGTTAAAGAATTAATGTTGATTGCTCAAGATTTAACTTACTACGGATTAGATATTTATAAAAAGAGAAATTTAGCTGAATTAGTTGATAAACTTTCAGAAGTAGAAGGAATTGAATGGATTCGTTTACATTATGCTTTCCCTGCTGGTTTTCCGATGGATGTATTAGATGTGATGAGCACCAAATCAAATGTTTGTAATTATTTAGATATGCCATTGCAACATGGTTCGACTAAAATTTTACAAGCAATGCGAAGAGGTATTACGCGTGAAAAAACAGAAGAATTAGTAAATGAAATTCGTGCGAAAGTTCCAAATATTGCTTTAAGAACAACCTTAATTGCTGGTTATCCTGGCGAAACAGAGGAAGATTTCCAAGAAATGTTTGAGTTTGTTGAAAAAATGAGATTTGATCGTTTAGGAATTTTCTCATATTCTCACGAGGATAATACGCATGCCTTCAATTTTGAAGATGATGTTCCTGCTAATGTCAAAAAAGAACGTGCTGATAAAATCATGGAACTTCAAGCTGGAATTAGTTATGAATTGAATCAACTAAAAGTTGGCAAACAATTTAAAGTTCTTTTTGATAGAGTAGAAGGAGATTACTTTATAGGTAGAACAGAATTTGATTCACCTGAAGTTGATAATGAAGTATTGGTTTTGAAATCAGAAGGTTATTTAAGAATTGGAGATTTTGCAACAATAGAAATTACAAGTGCCGATCATTATGATTTATATGGCAAAATTGTAAATTAATAAAATTTAAAATAAAAAAAAAGGTGTTTGAACGTTTCCGAAATTTCGGAAGTCAACACCTTTTTTTTTGCTAAAACTTTTGATACATTAACCATTGAAATATTAAAGAATTTTCTACCTGTTAACTACTCATTAAACGATTTATAATTTATTATATTGTTAGTTTATGAATAATTATTTAAAATTTTTAAATCTTATTTAAATACAAAATCAATCATAATAAAATTCATTACTTCATTTATATTAAATTAAAATTTCAAGATTTTAATTGTGCTCCATATTTCTCGGGTGAAATGAAATAATCGCTTCTTTTAAAAAGCGTTGGTCTAAATGGGTATATATTTCTGTTGTTGTGATTGATTCATG
>CALPUT020000192.1 GCA_943326825.2 Chryseobacterium gleum
AAAAGAGAAGCCGAAGCTTATGGTGATGGGCAATACTCATTTTGGAGAAATAGTTATGGAGATGATTTTGATGTGGAAGTTCGATTTTACGATTTTGGAGAAATGTCTTTTCTAAGTCTTGTATTTATTGAACTTTAGATAAACGAAATAACTTATATTCTATCGTATTTAATTTAACCTCTTTATATTCAACTGGAATTTGAAAGTCATTACATTCAGAAGGTCGAATCAATAGATAAGGATGTTGATTTTTAAAATCATAATCTAAACTGACTGATTTATAACGTTGGTAATACGAATGTAACGCCCAATCTTCATTCATCGCAGGACAAATGCTTATCGTACTATTTTTTGGAAGTTGATTAAAAATAACACGCATGTCTTTTACTTTTACTTCGTCTTTTCCAAATTTTGAAGTACTTAAAAAAGCGAATGCAATTCCAATTACTAAAAAACCTAAGCTTACATTTCTAAAACGTTTGTTTACTTTTTCTGTAAGTGTCAATTTATTTGTAAATGCTGTAAGTTGAGGCGAAACAAAATTCGCAACTGCAATAGCAAAAAATGGATAAGCTGTCAAAATATAAAAACCGCTTTGCTTCATACTCACCATAATAGGCAACACAGCTGATAAACCTAATGCTAGAAAAGTAAATGAAGTCGCTCTTTGTTCTTGCGTTAATCTAAGTTCTAATCGCTTTTTGAAATAACTAAAATAGAAAATCAATGCGATTACAATTGGCAAAATCATTTCAGAAAACATTCGCTTTACAATGAAAAAACGTGATTCAACCGTCACAATTGTTTCTAAACTTTTTACTACTTGAATTTGAAAATAATTCCATAAACTCAATTTAGCCTCTGGTGAAATAAACCAAATGATTACTAGTGGAACTATTGAAAAGATCAAATACAAAAGCGTATGTTTCACCATTTTGATAAAACTATATTTTCGTTCAAATAACCAACTGAAAAAGAAATAACTCAATGGGAAAAAGGCAACAAATCCTTTGGTTAAAAATCCAAATGACAACATTAAACCAGCTAAAATCAAATAATAATAAGGTTTCTTTGTTGTACTTTTTAACGCAAAATAAATTGAAAAAGTTGTGAAAATCACCAATGTATTTTCAAGTAAATTATTGTTACACGACCAAAAAATAACTGGAATAAACATCCAAAATAGAATAGGACTCCATCTTGTATTTTTTTGAAATCCCAATTGAATCCAGAGTTTCATAATTCCAAAAACAACCAACAAACAAGTTGTTAATGAATAGAATTTCTCCACAAATCGACTTGAACCAAAAAGTTTAAAATAAATGCTTTCTAAGCCCATCGCTAATGGAGGATGCTCATGGAATTCAGACAAAAACGTATTGGTGAAATGTAAATTCCAAAATGTACCTTTTCCTTCTGCTAAATTTTTGGCAATGGTTGCGTAAATCAATCCATCCACAAACATTGTATCAGCAAACAAAGCTTGACTTGTGACGATCAAAAAAAGCGCAACTAAAAAATAAAAAAATGGACGAATATTTTGATTTTGCATTGGTTTATCTTGAAAAATGAGCATTTGTTTTCCAAACTTCGATGTACTGATTTGAATTGTGATGATTCATTTTTCTTAAAATCACATCTAAGGTACTTGGTGGACAAATCTTTACTAATTCCAATTTCGGATAGATTGCTTTGTATTCCGCTTTTCGCTTCGCCAATTGTTCCTCTCCAAAAAAGAAAATGTAATCATAATTTGCTCCTTCCGCAACCAATGGAATTTGAGATGGTTCAATTCTGTCTGTAAATTCACAATCCCAACTATTTGCATAGAACTGAGGCATCATAGAAGGTTTTGTTTCTGCTGATCCTTCCAACAAAATACGTTCTTCTTTGATGTTGTTCCCATATAAAGAATACATCGCTTCAACTCGTGACATTTTAGTATAAGTAAACGCCAAGAACAACATTAACGGAGTGTTTAATACCCAGAAAATGATCAATGAAGTATTCCATGTTTTATTCCAAAAAGATTTCTCTCTTAATTTTTCAAAACCAATCACTCCTAAAATGATGAAAAATGGTAATACAGAAAGTACGAATCGCTCTTGTCTATTTGGATAAAGCGTATGAAATAAAATAAAAGCAATTGTCGGAATAAATAAAAATGCTTGAGATTTCCATGTTCTGAAAAATCCAGTCATCAATAATAAGCCAAAAGGAAATAACATAACGCCCATCAAGACCAAGAAATACATGAAGTAATTTGAATTAGGGAGGTATTGCGTTCCTTCATTCATATTGTAAGTCGCGTAACCAATAAATTCAGCAAAAGGATATCCCCAAACAATTGAATCGACTATTCCTTGAGTCGCTGAAAACATCAAAACAACTCCTAAACAAAACCAAAAAAACGGCTTGAATTGCCATTTAAAAAAATAGTAAGCTGCGATTGCAATAGCAAAAATGGCGATTTGATAACGGAACGAAATTGCCACTCCAATTAACAAACCAGCATATAAAAAGTTAAGCTTTTTCTCTTCTTTAATGATCAACCAACATCCCCACATCAAGAAAGGGATTGACGCCATCTCTACTAAATTTCGAACTGATAAAAAAGGCATTACCCAAGCAAAAGCCAAAAGCCAACCTACCAATAATGCATTTTTACGATTTGAAATTTTATCTGTGATTTTTATCCCAAAGTAAACGACCAACAATGATAATAATGCATGTGCTAATCGATTCAATAACATCAATGTTTGAGGGTCTGAGAAACCGATGACTCTACACGCTTTAAAAAACAAATAATTAATTCCAACATACGAAAAACTATGACCTTGAGGTGAACCTAATGATTGCTCACTCCATGACAGCCAACCACTGTTATCGATTCCTTCTGACCATGAAGAAGCTGTTTCGATAATCACAAAATGATCATCATGCATTCCATATCCTTTAGAAAAAATTGCAGCTAGAATTCGAATTGTTATCGAAAAAAACAAAATTGTTTTATAGGATTTAAAATCTATTTTTTGAAATCTAAAACTCATTTCTTTTTATCTAATTCTTTGTAACTTTTGTAAAATTCATTCAAATACGCATGACAATTATTGACTTCTTTTTTCTCGTCAGCTGGTTTGTATAAATTTTCTAAATACATTTTTGTATCCATGTGGTACGACATACTTCCTAAAGGAGAAATCCAACCAAAACCTCTATTTACAGTATGAAGTGCAAATTCAGGGACATTTGGATTTAACAAATCTTTACTCCAAGGATAACGCGTTAAATCTCCACCCAATTGATACAAAATCGTAGCAACAATATCCGATTGAGATCCAATTTTATCTATTTGTTTCCCTCTAAATTCTGTTTTAATAGGTTCACCATACATCAAACAAGGAATATGAAAATACCTCGATAAATTTGGATTTGGATTCACTGGAGAAGGATGACCGTGATCAGAAACAAAAACAAAAACAGTATTCTTATACCATGATTGTTTTTTACATTCTTTCATGAATTTACCTATACATTCATCACCATAAATAATCGAATTTACATATTCAGGTTCAGCACCAACATAGTTTTGATTTTTATGTTTTGGATGATCATAAGGCGAATGCGTCGAACCTGTAAAGGCACATTGCATGAACGGCTCTTTCGTTTTATTGATGTTTTGAATTAATTTTTTATACAAATCTTCATCGTAGAAATTTAATTTACCTCTAGACAACGATTGATCAAATTGCTTTTCATCTTGAACATCATCAAATCCATGATCGATGAAATAACTTCCTATGTTTCCGTATTTTAAATCACCACTAAAAATATAACTTGAATGATACCCCATTCCTTCTAAGTCTTCATTCAATGTATGTAATTTTCGATGTTTATCTGGTTGCATGGAAATTGAAATCTCTGGCAAAGCTGGATAACCACTAAAAATACTTGAGTTTCCAATTTCAGAAGTCCCACTACATGCGTTAAACTTAGTAAATAATATACCTGCTTTTGCTAATTTATTGAATTCCGGTGTCGCTCCTTTGACTTCGCCTAAACAATCAACAACATCAGCTGACCAACCCTCTAAGACAATGAATACGAAGTTTGGCTTTTTGGAATTGAAAACATATTGATCATGTTCTCTTGGATAATTATATAACTCATCAACCAATTTTTTAGATTCCGTTTTATCCATTTTTGGTATAAATTCATCAATGTTTGATCGATTGTACAAACGGAAACTATTCACAAAATAATAAACTGAATTTACCGATAAATCATTCGAAATACTCTTATCAGAATAATAAGCTGCATCCGTATTAATCGGAATTGGCTGCCAACCACCTCGAGCTGTTAAGAAAACTGAACCTCCAATTAAAACAACAGCTAAAATAGACATTGGAATTCTAACGAATATAGATTTCGGAGATGAAAACAATGGTTTATTAAACAATTTTTTCAATAATTTCCATCCAAAAACAAGTTCCAAGACCAAGAAAATAATAAACCAAATTGTCATACCTGAATCAGCTGATTTAAATACTTCATCAGGATTTGAAAGATGCATAAAAACACGGGTAGTTAATTTATGATTCCATTCTGTATAGGCATTTATTTCACCACTTTGTATAATGGAAACGATAATTAATTCCAAAGTTAAAATTGAAACCAAGGCATATTTACCCCATTTTCCTGGAATGATGTAATGAAAAATAAGAATCAAAAATGGTATAAAAGTCAAAAATGCCCCCATTGATAAATCCACGCGAATCGAATAGAAAAATGCCAATAACCATTCTCCAAAACCAACTCCTTCAAATTTTTCAAAGTTGTGTATTGTAAACAAAACACGTTGGAAATCAAAAACTAAAACCCAAAACAGTAGTAATTTTACAGTTGCAAAAATCGTTCTTTTAAAAAGCTCCATAAAACAAATTTAACCAATATTTTTTTGATTATGAAGTATGAATAAAAATGAACAATTTGAAGAAAAAAAAAACGTGAAGAAATTATTCCCCACGTTTCAAAAATATATATTAATTATTACAATAAATCATTTGCTAAATTCGCCAAATCAGATCGTTCTCCTCGTTCTAATTTTACGTGTGCGAACAAGTCTTTTCCTTTCAAACGATCAATCAAATAAGCTAATCCATTTGAGTTTTCATCTAAATAAGGCGTATCAATTTGATGAACATCTCCTGTGAAAATGATCTTTGTATTTTCTCCTGCTCTTGTTATAATTGTTTTTACTTCGTGCGGAGTTAAGTTTTGAGCTTCATCGATAATGAATAAGATATTTGAAAAACTTCGTCCACGAATAAATGCTAATGGAGTTATGATAATTTTCCCAGATTGCTCCATCTCCAAAATTGCTTTATGCTTCTTCTCATTTTCACCAAATTGAGATTTGATAAATTTCAAATTATCCCACAAAGGTTCCATATACGGACTAATCTTATCATTCGCATCACCTGGTAAAAAACCAATATC
>CALPUT020000193.1 GCA_943326825.2 Chryseobacterium gleum
AGAGATATGGCTATTAAGATGATGCGTTCAATCGGTAATTTCGCTGGTGGATGTAATGTACAATTTGCTGTTTCTCCAGATGAAAATGAAGATATTATTGCTATTGAAATTAATCCTCGTGTATCTAGGTCATCAGCATTGGCTTCAAAAGCAACAGGTTATCCAATTGCCAAAATCGCTTCTAAATTAGCGATAGGTTATCATTTAGATGAATTAAAAAATCAAATTACAAAGACAACTTCAGCTTTATTTGAGCCTACGTTGGATTATGTAATTGTAAAAATACCTCGTTGGAACTTCAACAAATTCCCTGGAACAAATCGCGAATTAGGTCTTCAAATGAAGTCTGTTGGTGAGGTAATGGGTATTGGTCGTTCTTTCCAAGAAGCTTTACAAAAAGCGTGTCAATCATTAGAGATTAACCGAAATGGATTAGGTGCTGATGGTAAAGAATTAACAAGTCAAAATGAAATTTTACACAGTTTAGAGCACCCAAGTTGGAATCGTTTGTTCCATATTTATGATGCGATTAAATTGGGTATTCCTTTTAAAACGATTGTTGATAAAACAAAAATTGATATTTGGTTCTTAAAACAAATCGAAGACTTAATTAAATTAGAACGTAAAATAGAGAAATTCCATTTAGGTAATTTGCCAAAGGAATTATTGTTTGAAGCTAAACAAAAAGGTTATGCTGATAGACAAATTGCTCATTTGGTTCGTTGTTTAGAATCAGAAGTTTATACAAAAAGATCAGAATTTGGAATTAACCGTGTTTACAAGTTAGTAGATACGTGTGCGGCTGAATTCGAAGCAAAAACACCATACTATTACTCAACTTTCGAGTATGAAAACGAAAGTGTTGTTTCAGATAAAAAGAAAGTTGTAGTTCTTGGTTCTGGTCCAAATAGAATTGGTCAAGGAATTGAGTTTGATTACTCTTGTGTTCACGGCGTATTGGCGGCAAAAGAAATGGGTTATGAAACAATCATGATTAACTGTAATCCTGAGACTGTTTCTACTGATTTTGATACAGCTGATAAATTGTATTTCGAACCAGTTTTTTGGGAACATATTTATGACATCATTAAACATGAGAAACCAGAAGGTGTTATTGTTCAATTAGGAGGTCAAACAGCATTGAAATTAGCAGAGAAATTAGAGCGTTTTGGTATTAAAATTATCGGAACTAGTTTTGAAGCATTAGATTTAGCTGAAGATAGAGGTCGTTTTTCTAAATTATTAGAGAAAAACAATATTCCTTTCCCTAAATATGGTATCGTTGAAAGTGCTGAACAAGCATTAGAATTAGCAGATGATTTAGGTTTTCCATTATTAGTTCGTCCTTCTTATGTATTGGGTGGACAAAAAATGAAAATCGTTATTAATAAAGAAGAATTAGAGCACCACGTTGTTGATATTATCAACGAAATGGGAGCGAATCAAATTCTTTTAGATCACTTTATTGGTGGTGCAATTGAAGCGGAAGCGGATGCAATTTGTGATGGAAAAGATGTTTACATCATTGGTATCATGCAACACATTGAGCCTGCAGGAATTCACTCTGGAGATTCATATGCCGTATTGCCTCCATACAATTTAGGTGATTTCGTAATGACACAAATTGAGGATATTACTAATAAAATTGCTGTAGAGTTAAAAACAGTTGGTTTGATCAATATTCAGTTTGCAATAAAAGATGATAAAGTATATGTGATTGAAGCAAATCCTAGAGCTTCAAGAACAGTTCCTTTCATTGCAAAAGCTTATGATGAACCTTATGTTAACTATGCAACTAAAGTAATGTTAGGAGCTAAAGTGAAAGATTTTAATTTCAATCCTAAAAAAGAAGGGTACGCTGTTAAAATTCCAGTTTTCTCTTATGAGAAATTCCCTGATGTGAAAAAAGAATTAGGTCCAGAGATGAAATCTACAGGAGAAGGAATCCGTTTTATCAAAAACTTAAAAGATCCTTTCTTTACGAAGATTTATTCTGAAAGAAATATGCATTTGTCTAAATAATGGTCGTAGAAGCGAGCGTAACAGGTGTTTTTAAAACTATTTTAATGATCTTAGGAGCTTTTGTGCTCCTAAGATTTTTAGGTCAATTTCTGACTGCAAAAAGAAATATGGAAGAAGAGCGATCGTTGAATGAAAAGCAACGAAAATTCCGAGAAGAAAAAGAACGTGTATTTAAATCGTTTGGGAAGACTTCAATTATTTCTGATAAAAAATCTAAATCAAATCAAAAATCAAAAAATAGTGTAGAGGATGTAGATTTTGAAGAGATTAACTAAAAACAGTATCTCTCTTAAAACTAAATTACTATCTTCATGCACTTAAATTATTAAAAGAAAACTAATTAATACAAAATGAAAAATTTCTTTATCAAAAATTGGGTACATTTTGCAGTTGTTGCAGTGTTTTTCATTATCACATTTGTTTATTTCTCTCCTGAATTTGAAGGTTATGGATTAAAGCAACATGATATTGAGCAACATGTTGGAATGTCTCATGAGACAGCAATGTATCGTGAAAAATTTGGTAAAGAACCATTGTGGACAAATTCAATGTTTGGTGGTATGCCTACAACTCAAATTTCAATGTTGTACGATGGAAATATGTTCCAGAAAAGTATTACATGGTTTTTGACCTTTTTTGGAGTTACTGCTGGGATTTTCTTTGTTCATTTAATTGGATTTTACATTTTTTCTAGATTGGTTAAATTAAAGCCAATCGTAGGTGTTGTGGGAGCTTTAGCATTTGCTTTTTCATCTTATGAGATAATTATTTTACAGGCAGGACATAATTCAAAAGCGTTAACAGTAGCGTTGATGGCACCTGTATTAGGAGCGTTTATTTATTCGTTTAAGTCAAATTGGAAATGGGGAGCAGTGCTTTCTTGTATTTTCATGTCGTTTCAAATGGCAAGTAATCACTTACAAGTAACTTATTACTTCGGGATTTTATTATTGTTTTTAGGTGCTTATTTCTTATTTGATGCAATTAAAAACAAAACATATAAACCATTTTTAATTTCTACTTCAACATTGATTTTAGCATATGTTATTGCATTATTAGCCAATTATGGAAATATCGCTTTGACAAATGAATATTCAGCTGAAACAATTCGTGGTGGAAATGATGTAACAATTACTCCTGAAGGAACTCCTAAAGAAGTAACTAAAGGATTAGATAAAGATTATATTACAAATTGGAGTTATGGGAAAGGTGAATCGTTTACTTTAGTATCTCCTTATGTTAAAGGTTCTGCTTCAGTAGGTTTAGGCCAATCTTCTTTTAAAGATTTAATTGAATCTTCAGATTTAGAAACAAAACAAATTAATGATGCCTTAACTGCTCCTTATCCAGTATACTGGGGAGATCAACCAATGACATCTGGTCCTGTTTACTTAGGAGTAGTAGTTGTTTTCTTGTCATTATTAGGATTGGTTTATTTGAAAGATCGTTCAAAGTGGATTTACTTAGGTGTTTCAATCTTGGCATTAATGCTTTCATGGGGTAAAAACTACATGGGATTAACTGATTTCTTTATTGATAATGTACCAGGATATAACAAATTTAGAACAGTAACGATCATTTTGGTATTAGTAGAATTATGTTTACCAGTAATCATGGTTTTATTATTGAATAAATTAATTGTTGATCGTGAAGAGATTAAAACAAATAAAAAACCATTCTTAATTACTTCAGGTGCATTTTTTGTTGTTTTATTCTTAATTAAATCAATGGGATTGAGTGATGGATATACGACTAAAGATGAATTAAATCGTGTTTCAAACATTAAGGCTGAAGTAACGAAACAAATTTATGAAGTTGATCCAGCTGAATTGGCTAAAAATGGAATTGATATAAACAATCCACAACAAATGAATCAGGTGATTGATAATCAAGTTAATCTTTCAACTGAGCAATTTGAATCAATGAAACAAGCGAGAAAAGTGATTTTCAATTCATCAATGAATCGTTCATTATTGTTCTCAATTTTGACAATTGGATTAATAGCATTAGTGTTTTACACGTCAATTTCAAGTTTATATGTTGTTGTTGGAGTTGGATTTTTAGTTCTATTTGATTTAATCCCGGTTGATCAAAATTACTTGAGTACTGAAGAAGATGAAAGTGGAAAATACAAATATTGGGTATTAAAAGAAGAAAAAGGTTATCCTGTTGCAACCAATCAAGCTGATTTATCGATTTTAGAAAACGAAATTAAAAATCCAGCAGTAGCTTCTCTAGTAAATAAAGGAGCTCAAGATGGTGCAAGAAAAGCAGATGAATTAGGTTACACAGGTGGATTTAGAACTAGAATCATTGATGCATATAAATTTAGCGCACTAAATTTCGCAACTAATTACCGTGTAATGGATTATGATGGATTCTGGAGTTCAACTAGAGCTTCATATTTCCATAAATCTTTAGGAGGTTACCACGGTGCTAAATTGACAAATATTCAGAATTTATTTGATTTCCATTTATCAAAAACGAATAATAAAGTGATTGATATGTTGAATGTTAAGTACATTATTCAAGGAGAGCAAATGGCACCAAATCCAACAGCTATAGGAAATGCTTGGTTTGTTAAGTCTGTAAGATCTGTTCCAACAGTTAATGATGAGATTTTAGCATTAGGAAAAGTGTTAGAAATTAAGAATTTAGGGAAAGGTGAATTTATTGTAAATGGTAATAAAGTAGCAGAAGCCAAAGTTCATGGTACTGAAAAATTAGAATATTTTATTCCTGGAAAAGATACTATAGCAATACCTTTATCAAATGGATTGACAAAAGGGATGCAAGCTTTATTTGTGATGGATGCAAATGGATCAACGAATTTAATTCCTAAAATGACTCAAAATGCTGATCCAGCTAATTCATTCCAAACATTCGTTAGCATTGAATTATTAAGTGATTTTGCTCCGGAAAGTGAAGCGGTTATGATCAATGCTGAGTCTTCTAAATTGACTAAAAAATCATTTTCTGCTGAAGGTTCAATTAAAATGAAATCATATTTACCAAATAAAATTCAATATTCTGCTGATTGTAAAGGAAATCAATTAGCTGTTTTTTCAGAAATTTATTATGCAAATGGATGGAAAGCTTATGTTGACGGTAAAGAAGTTGAAATCAGAAAAGTTGATTATTTGTTAAGAGGATTGGAATTAAAAGGAGGGAAGCACAAAGTTGTTTTCGAATTTGATTTACCAAAATACCATAAAGCAAATACGTATTCAATCATAGCATTACTTATTTTACTAGGAGGAATAGGAGCAAGTGTTTACACGGATAGAAAATCACAAGTTAAATCTGCTGAGTAAATAGTTGGATATAAAAAACTAATAATTGAAATTAGTTTTTACTTTTTTAAATTGTGAATTAGTATGAAGCTTATTTTAATCTGTTTAGTGTTATTTTCATTGAATTCATTTTCTCAAACAACTGAATTGAATTGGTCTATATTTCATCCGATTAAAAAAGA
>CALPUT020000194.1 GCA_943326825.2 Chryseobacterium gleum
TGCTGTAAGTTTATTCTCAAGGTATTTATTCAAACCCAAAGTTGGATTAGAACTTGCTTTTGATATTTTTTCTAAACAATCCAATTTAGGCTATAAAACAGACATTCAAAAAAATCAAATAGACATTCTCCAATTAGGTGTTTTTGCTGGTTATATTTTACCGTTAGATAAGATGCATTTCATTCTAGGAATGGGTGTTTATATTCGAGATAAATACCAACCTGACATGTTTCTTTATCACCGTGTCGGAATGCGCTACTTTATGAATAATGGATTATTCTTTAACGTAGTTCTAAAATCTCATTTTGCAAGTGCAGATTATTTTGAAACCGGCATTGGTTATACATTTAACTATAAATCAAAATGAAACAGATTATCATCTTAGTTGGTTTTTCGATTGCACTGTTTTCTTGTAAAAAACCTGAAAACAGAACTTGCTTTAAATCTGTTGGTGCAATCATAGAAAAAAAAATAAAACTCGGTTCATTTAATAAATTAAAATTGAATGAACATTTAAAATATGTTTTAATCCAAGATTCTACAGATAAATTTATTGTAAAAGGAGGCGAAAATTTATTAAACCACATTCACTTCCAATTGACTGATAACACTATCGAAATTACAAATAAAAACAAATGTAGTTTTCTAAGAGATTACAGTAAAAAAGTCATTGTTGAAATTCACTTTACATCTTTAATTAACATTGAATTAATAGGATCAGAAACGTTGACAAATATCGGAACTTTAAATCTGGATTTATTCTCACTTACCATCAGTGATGGAGCTGGATCAGTAGATTTAAAGAACATTAACTCAAATGTATTTGAAACTTTTTTAACGGGTGGAAATGGTGATTTTACACTTTCTGGCAAAGCAAATTTTGCTCATTTCATCGTCAACGGAAACGGATATTGTAACACTAATGATTTTATAGCCATTGACTCGTTAGATGTGATTACAAATTCAAGTGCTCCAGTAAAAGTCAATGCAAATAATACCTATTTCAGAACTGAAATAAAAAGAAATGGAGACCTTTATTATATAGGATCTCCATTATCAATAAAAAATACAGTATATAGTACTGGCAAATTAATCAATGCCAATTAAAGCGAATTATCTCTTTTCAATTTCATTAAAATTGTAAATGCTCTGTCAATATCTACTTGAGAAACGATTGTCGTAAACTCATTTGAAGTTGAAACGATTTCAATAATATTAATACCTTCCCAAGCTAAGTGTTTCAATAAATAGTAATAAATACCGTGTAACTCAGAATTGATTGGAGGCAATTTAACACTTACTGAAGCTAAATTCTTAGAATGAGCAGTTAACTTTTCATCTTTAAAAATCTCGTTGATAACATCAATATGATTGGAACTCACAATAATTGTTGTTTCGGTGATTCCGTGACAAATTGTAAAAAAACTATCGTTTTCTTTATTCAACATGTTCATCAACATTGATTGTTTCTCTTTTAAGGTATCAGAATTTTTATAGGTGAAATCAGCTAGGTTACTTCTTACAAGTAGATCACCTATTTCACCCATTACATTTTTAATTTTCAATTCTAATTGGTGATAGTATCCAGGAGGCATGCGTTTAATAGCCATTACAATAGCACCTTCATTCACTTCTTTCTTGAAAATCTCTTCTATTTCAGGTTTTAATTTTCTAGCCAAAGAAGAAATATTAATTAAATTTTCAGCCATCGCTTCTCTTAAGAATGGACTACGATTAATTAATTCCTCTGTTATTTTACCTAATGATTGCATCTATCTCTTTAGTTTAGTAATCTTAATTATTATTTAGCACTAACAAAAATAGCGAAAAAAAATTAATTATTTCGCTATTTGTTATATTTTTAAAATTTTTAGGCTAATTATAAATTAATCAAACACTTTTATGGCTTTAATTTCGTTGATAATATCCAAAGCCAATTCCAATTGTTGTTTCTCTGTTAAATTTGAATTATCGATAACTATAGCATCATCACATTTAATTAATGGGCTTTCTTTTCTGGTGGTATCAATAAAATCTCTTTCTTGTAAATTTTGTTCGATTTCCTCTAAAGTAGCTTCATTTTCAGTTCCTTTCAATTCCTCAAATCTTCTTTGAGCTCGGATCTTTGGATCAGATGTAATGAAAAGCTTTAATTCAGCATTTGGAAAAACAACAGAACCGATATCCCTTCCATCCATAACAACTCCCCCTTTTTGACCTAAAAGTCGTTGAGCATGAACTAATTTCTGTCTTACTTGCTTAATTACGGCAACTTTTGAAACCAACGATGAAACTTTTATCGAACGGATTTTAGATTCTACGTTTACATTGTTTAAAATCAATTCCGGTTTTAAGGTTGTTTCATTTGTCACAAAAGACAATTGTATTTCTGGTAATCGAATAATTAATTCCTCAATATTAATTTGATTATCATCTACCAAACCATTTTCAATACAATAAAGAGAAATTCCTCTATACATTGCGCCTGTATCAATAAAAACATAACCCAATTCTTTAGCCAAAGCCTTAGCCATCGTACTTTTTCCGCATGATGAATAACCGTCAATAGCGATTGTTATGTTTTTACTCATTGATAAGAAATTACTTTGTTTTTAAATAAATGAACTGAAACTTTTGATATTTTTTTCGATCTGCAGCATCGTTCGCATATTCAGGACCTTCAACTACAGACTGTTTAATAACAACATTAACTTTACTTTTTAATTCTTTATTATTAGAAATATAAGCAACTAATTCTTTCTGAATATTTAAAGCTCTAATCTGAGCTAAGTTTTCATTGTTTTTGTATTTACTTGTAGGAACTTTTGAAGCTGAAGATTCAATTTCAATTGTCAACGTTTTCCTTCCTGAATCTTTTAGCTGTTTTTCAATTTCATTTAAGAAAATCTTCAAATCTCCACTTTTCACTGAAAGTAAATTTCCATTGTATCCAAAATAATGAATCATTTCAAAATCCTTCATTGAATTATTTGCTTCAACATCATCTTTTTTACCAATCTCTTTAACTCCAATTTCTTTTAATCCTAAATCATTTTCTTTCATTGGAACTTTTTCTGAAGCCAATGTTGGGTTTTCTGAGCCTTCAGTTGAAGAAATTACTTTCATTGCTTTAGTATCTAAAACTATTTCTCTGAAAATTTCATGATATTTATTATCACATTTCGTAGATACTTTTTCTCTAAAAACTTCTTTATCAGTTCCACTCGTTATTACATATTCATAATCTCTACAGTGTTCTAACAATGAACTAAAAAATGTACCATCTCTCAAACGAGGAGTTGTAGAATTAGCCATTGTTTCTTCACAATTCAAACAAGAAACAGTAATTTTTAAATCGGAAGGTATTGGTTCACCACTTACAGTCTTAATATGCCCTTTCAATGCTGCAATATTATTCAATCCAACATAATCATTTTGAATTTCATAAATATCTTTCTCGCCATATCCATTTTTTCGAAAAGAGGTCATATAGCCTTTCAAACCATCAATAGTTGTGGTATAAAAAATATCATCTCCAGTAGAATTAATTGGATACCCCATATTCAAAGGATCTCCCCAAACATTATCTTCATCTCTAACTGTAACGAAAATATCAAATCCACCCATACTTTTGGGGCCATTACTAGAATAGTATAAAGTTTTATTATCACTTGCAATAAATGGTGAATCTTCGTCACTTGAAGTATTGATGTTTGGTCCTAAATTTTGTGGTAAACTCCAAGATCCATCAGGCATTTTTACTACTCGATAAATATCTCTTCCTCCCAATCCTCCAGGTCTATCTGACACAAAATACATATTCAAACCATCCGTTGTCATTGTACAATGTGTTTCCCAACTTTCAGTATTTACACCTTTGTAATCGATGCCTTTAATTTCAGAGAAGGAATTAGATTTAAAATCAGAAAAAAACAAATCGCCTGCACCTGTATTATCTTGATAAACATAAATTCTTTTCTCATCTGAACTTACCGCTACAGTTGCTTCATTTCTTTGGGCTTCACAAAAATCCATTTTTTGAGGAGACAACCAATTTCCTTTTTCATCGCTATAACTCACATAAATATCTTCAGGAAAATCATTATTTGAAGCATCTCGATAAGCATCTGTCTCACCATTTTCCCAAGGTCTTCTAGAAGTGAAATAAATAGCAGAACCATCCAATGAAACTACTGGAGAATATTCAGGATATTGAGTATTGATTTCCTTACCAATATTTTTAACAATTGCTTTTTTAGGTCGCGCAATTAATGCTTTAGCAACGTCACATTGCAAAATGGAGTTATGCGCCTTATAAATTAAGTCGGAATTAGAATTAGTCGAAATCAAAAATTGATTGAAATATTGTTTTGCTTTCTCTAATTCACCATTTAAATGATAACATTTCCCTAAATGGTAAAAAGCATCTAATGAGGCATTTATTTCATGCAATGAATATAAATCATAATTACCACTTGTACTTAAAATAGCCTTTTGAAGATGTGTAATCGCTTTAACATAATCCATTTTAGAATACAATAAAATATATCCTTTTTTATAATTATAATTTGAACTTTCAGGTTGGAATTCCAGTAATTTATCCACCAGGATCTCAGCTAAATATAACTGGTTATAAGTCATCAAAGTAGAACTTTCAAAAACCAATTCTTGTTCTGAGTAGGTGGCAGCCATATTTCTAACTTCTACTTCTGATTTTTGTCCAAATAGGACAACAGATATTATCAAAGTGAAAAACGTTAACAGAATTTTAATCATATAATTTATATTACAAAACAACATCTAACTTTTAAATGAAAAGAGTTATTGTTAGTATTCATTTGCTTTAACACACCAAATTTAAAATTTTTAAGCTATAAATTAGGATTTTAAGCAAAAAAAAACGCATTTAAAATTTAAATGCGTTTTTTTATAAATCTAATTTTTTATTATGTTAAATTCAGTTCGTCTGTTGGCTTGATGCTCTGCTTCTGAACATGGAACAATTACCGTTCCTTCACACTCACATTTGTTCACTAATTGAGTTTCACCATATCCTTTCCCACTAATACGTTCAGGATGAGAAATTTTCTTTTTAATGTAATCCGCTGATGCTTTGGCTCTTTTATCTGATAAAATCATATTTGATTCAGCTGAACTTCTACAATCTGTATGAGAACCAAGTTCAACATGAATCTTAGGATTATCGTTCATTATTTTAATAATTTTCTCTAATTCAACCTTAGCATCTGGTCGAATAGCGTATTTAGCTAAATCAAAATAAATAGGTTTTAAATTCAATACTTTAGCTAAATCCATTCCCACTTCATTTTTCTCAAGTTGGTACTTCAATTCAATAGTAGCATTTGAATCTAATAAATGTTTTACCTCAAAAGTTTGCGTCAAATATCCTTCTTTAGATATTTTAACCTTTAATAATAATGAATCTCCGTAAAACTTATCTCTTGCAATACCAGATTGAAA
>CALPUT020000195.1 GCA_943326825.2 Chryseobacterium gleum
AGTGGAGCAACTTTAACTGCTGATGGAAACACAATGTATTTTGTTTCAGATCGAAATCTAAAAAACTCTACAGATATATATGTAGTTCATAAAGTTGGAAAAAAATGGGGAGAGGCTATTGCAGTTTCTGACAGTATTAATTCTAAAGGAAGAGAAACGACTCCATTTATCTCAGCTGACGGAAGATTCTTATTTTTCAGTTCAGACGGTCATCCAGGAATGGGAGGTTTAGATGTTTTTGTTTCAGAAAACGTTGGAGAAAATGTTTGGACAACACCAGTAAACCTTGGTCTTATTATAAACACTGTAAACAACGATTCACATTTCCAATATTACCCAGAAATGAAAAAAGCTGTTTTAGCTGGTTCAGAAGTAATCGGACAAAAATCAAGTTTAGACATTTACGAAGTGGATATGAATAGCTTTTCTTATCCTAAGAGGTAATTTTACTTACCAACTCTTTAAATAAAGATAATTATTAAAACATCATAAATTGAAAATATCAATTGTGATGTTTTTTTTTTGCATTAAAATTCAATTTTAGATTTTAAATTAAAATTATTTTTATCATTAATTTTTAGTATAATTTTATGATTAAAAAGAGTTTTTTTTTAAAATTTTAATAATATTCTTTACTTTTGCTCTAAAAAATTATCTAATCATGAAAAAAAGTTTCTTTTTATTATTTATTCTACACTCTTTTTACTCATTTAGCCAACTAAACAATGATGTATCAATAATTAGCAAGGGATGGGCACCTTATACAAAGGTTCCTATAAAACAGAAAGATACACTTGAGCTGTTCGCCATTGTAAAAAACATTGGTTTAGCGAATCAAAACAACTTGATAGCTAGTGTAACGATTGATGGCAACCTCTTCAATACAAGCCAAGCTTTTTCATTATTGAATGGTACAGTTGACACAATTTTATTAGGAGAATACATACCACCGAACAATCCAGGAACACATACATTTTCATTCAATGTTACATGCAACAATGATGAAGACTTGTCAAATAACACAAAAAATTTCAGTATAGAATATACTTTAAGAAATTATTCTTATGATAATGGTATTTTCTCAGGAAATACCTATGGCAACTATCTCAATAAAAGTTTTGGTAATTGTTTTTATTTTAATGAATCTGATACAATTACATCAGTTTCATTGTTCATTCCGCAAAATACATCATTAGGATCAGAATATTCAATTGATATTTACCATCAAGATTTATACTATTGGTCTAGTAATTTTTATACAGTAACACAAAACGATTTAGGTCATTGGAAAAATATACCTGTTCAAGATTTAGTAATAATACCTTCAAATGAAAGTATTATGGTTTGGATAAATGACTACAATTCAAATGGAAGTTTAAGAGCTCTCAGTTCAAATTCATGTTATTGGCCTTCTTGGTTTTTTCAACATATCAACAACTATTTATACCCGAGTATAATAGGATATCCTGGCACCGTTGGCGGCTGGAATAATGGCAATGGTTATGCTTTTTTAGCAGAGTCTCCAAGTGTTTCAGGCAACTTCATGATTAGACTAAACACCTATTGTGTTTCAAGTGAAACAAGTGTAAATCTTTCATCTTGTACTCCTATTACTTTCGATAATCAATTATATACTGAAAGTGGCACTTATAAATTAACTTATCAAGACATAAATGGATGTGATAGTATCATTAATTTAAATATAACGATACCAAAAAATCAATTTCAAATACCTTTGTGTTTAGTTGGAAATGATAATGTAGGCCACAATCGCTTAATATGGGAAAAACCAGTTACTACAGAAATCGATTCTTTCAAAATTTATAAAGAAACCCAACAATCTGGTATTTTTAGTCAAATAGGTAGCGTTGCATACTCAGATAGTTCTTTATTTATAGATTTAAATTCTAATCCTGAGATTCAGGCTTATCGATATAAAATCAGTGCAATAGATACATGCGGAAATGACTCAGATACAAGCTCAGCTCATAAAACAATTCATTTAACAATTAATCAAGGCGTGGGTCAGAATTGGAATTTGATATGGAGTCATTATGAAGGTTTTAATTTTTTGAATTACAATATTTATCGAGGCACGAATCCAAACAATATGTCTCTACTAACAACGATAGCGAGTAATCTTAATTCTTATACTGATCAAAATGCACCTTCTGGAATAATTTATTATCAGATAGAAGCCGTTAACCCAAATGGGTGTAATCCATCTAAATCTCTTTTATATAGTAATTCAAGATCAAATATTTCTACTAATGATGTTTCAAGTTTAAATTATTTAGAGGAGTCAAACTTTTTAATAACACCAAACCCTACTTCAAAAACAATAAATATTAGAACAAACAATTATAATAATCAAGTATTTACAATTATTGATCAATTAGGTAGAGTAATTTATAGTGATAAATTAAGTGGATCGTTAACTGAAGTAAATCTTTCATCTCTTTCAAATGGTATTTATATTTTAAAAATTGATGGTGTAAATCAACCTAAACAAATAATAAAAGAATAATTCAAACTTTATACTCCATAAAAAAAGACCTCAAATTGAGGTCTTTTTTTATGGAGACTTATTTATAATCTAACTCAAAAGAACTTCAACTCAAACCGCTTTCAACAAATCCATCTTCTTCAATTTCAAGCTCGTTGCTTTCTTTGTTATTTTAATTTTAGAAATAGTATCATTTATTCTAAGACGCTCTTCAGAGGGAAGTATTGTTAAAATAAGATATTCCAATTTTATATCAAAAAGACGATGAATGATAATTAAATCTTTATTAGAAAATGGATAAACACCATTCATTAATTGAGAAATATACGATTTTCCGTGCCCTAAAATTGCTCCAAATTCTTGTTGTGTTAAACCAAATTCAGACAAGCGCTGTTGAATGTGTTCTTTTCGATTTAATAAAAACACACGCTCTTGTTCTGCTATAAAAGTTGCATAATCACTTTCTTTCAATTGAACTTCAGTAATTTCAACTTCTGGATTCCAATTCCTCTTTTCAAAATCAATGATTAATAGTTTTAGTTCTAATCTAAGCTTATTTAGTTCTTTATCTTCTTTCGCTAATAAGCGAAGTTTTCTCAATAAAATAGATGCCCGTTCAAATTCCAATTCGTTTGAAATAACACCTTTTTTTAAAAGTTTTTTTATGTCTAATTGTGTTTTCATCTTTCAAAATTTATAGTTAATCAATCCACTCATTTAATTTCAACCATTTACGGATGACATCCTTATTATTCTTAAATACCAACTCATATTCATCATGAGAACCGCACCAAACGACTGCCGCTTCTTCAAATTCTCCAAATTCAATTAGTATCAAAGATCGATGGATATGTAAATCAAAAAAGTAAAAATCTTCATAGACGCAATCCGCATCTTTTCTAGCTAAAACCATTTCAGATTTATCTATCCAATTCGAATTTTCAATTTCAAAAATTAATTTTTCAATCTGAATGATCAACAGAGTGTTTCCTATATTTTTCTTTTTTAATTTTAATAATTTATGTGTTCCGGTTAGTTTCATTTCTATGCAAATACAGAAATAAAGTTATAAAAAAATTATAACATTTTTACTTATTACATAAAAATATTCAAGAATAATTAATAAAGGTTTACAAATCCAACAACATCGGGATATTAAAATAAACTACAAACTCCCCAATACATTCTCATTAACATGTCCTTTGGTAGCTAAAAACTGAACGAAACGCTTTAATTTCAACTTAATCTCTTTTGGATCCCAATCCGTCAATCCTTCCCATTTGACGTGCAATAAGAACTTTTTATTCGCATTGGAAACCGTTATTTCTTCAAATGAAAGATGATCGGTAAAATCTTTGATATGCTTAACAAAAAGAGTAGCCACACGATAATGACCACTGATTGCCCCAGTTGACATTTTATCTTCTTCCAATTGTTGTTTGAAAACTTCAATCAATTCAGTTAATTCCTGAATAAAGGATTCTTTTTGATCCCAGAAGGCCTGATCTGTTTTTGTTGGTTTCATTTTATTTAGTTAATAATGTAAAGGAGTATCTATTTGTCACCTCCCTTAATCCCTCCTCAAGGAGGGAAACAAAAAAGCCATTCACTTTGTGAATGGCTTAAGCTGTATAGAGTTCCCTAAGGTTACTTAATTATTTTTTAATTGTTTCCACAATTGCTTTGAATGCTTCCGGTTGGTTCATTGCTAAATCAGCAAGAACTTTACGGTTCAATTCAATTCCACTTTTGTGGATAGCACCCATGAATTGAGAATAGCTCATTCCGTGTTGACGAGCACCCGCGTTGATACGAGCGATCCATAAAGAACGGAAATTTCTTTTCTTTTGCTTACGACCTTCGTATGCGTAATTTAATCCTTTTTCAATTGCATTTTTAGCAACTGTCCAAACATTTTTTCTTCTTCCAAAGTAACCTTTGGCAAGCTTCATAAAGTTCTTTCTACGAGCTCTTGAAGCAACATGGTTTACCGATCTTGGCATAATTTTTTAGTTTTTTGATAGTGAGTGTTTCATTGTCGCAGAAAACTTTGTACTCAAATATCGGGTTAACAATACTAAACCAGTCTGAACATTCAGACTATTTTTCATTAGTACATTGCTGTACTAATGATTGTGTTTAATCGAAAGCTAAGCTTTCAATTATTTCATACACAATTGTAATTTGATATTTGACATATCAGCAGGATGAACTAATCCAGCTTTCGTCAAATTTCTTTTTTGCTTTGTCGACTTCTTAGTTAAGATGTGACTTTTAAAAGCGTGTTTTCTTTTAATTTTACCACTTCCAGTTACAGTGAATCTCTTCTTTGCACTAGATTTAGTTTTCATTTTTGGCATCTCTCTTCGTTTTTAAAGTTTACCTCTATACAGCTCTCTTCAAGAAGTTAGAAGTTAGATTTTTAGAAGTTAGACAAAAGTCTAATATCTAATTTCTAACCATCTAAAGTCTAAATTATTTTTTCTTAGGATTAATCATAATGATCATTCGTTTCCCTTCCAATTTCGGCATTTGCTCTACAGCACCGATATCTTCCAATTCAGTAACGAATTTCAACAATAATAATTCCCCTCTATCTTTAAATACAATAGTACGTCCTCTAAAGAATACATAAGCTTTCAACTTACTTCCTTCTTCTAAGAATTTACGTGCATGCGCTAATTTAAAGTTAAAATCGTGCTCATCAGTATTTGGTCCAAAACGGATTTCTTTGATGACAATTTTACTTTGTTTCGCTTTTAATTCTTTCTCTTTACGCTTTTGGTTGTATAAGAACTTACGATAGTCCATAATCTTACACACAGGAGGAACAGCATTTGGAGAAATCTCAACTAAATCTAACTCTTGTTCTTCAGCTAATTGAATCGCTTCAGATGTTTTCATTACTTGTGGTTCTTGTCCTTCAAATACAATTCTCACTTCACGAGCAGTAAT
>CALPUT020000196.1 GCA_943326825.2 Chryseobacterium gleum
ATTCCTCTGACGATTGAAAACAAAAAAGAACCAATTTTCCCAAAATTAGATTGAAGTTCTTCAACCGAATACGTCATCAAATCTTTTCCTTTATAGATTTGCAATGAATGCATTTTCTCAGCAGTCACCTTCCCTACTCCAAAAAATCGCTCTACTGGTAAACTCTCCATATAAGCAACAGCTTCTTCAGGTTTGATGACAAATAATCCATTTGGCTTATCTTGATCAGAAGCTAATTTTGCTAAAAACTTATTATACGAAACACCTGCTGATGCAATTAAATTAAGTTCTGTGAAAATGTCGTTTTTAATAGATTGAGCAATGAAAGTAGCAGAATTTAACCCCATTTTGTTTTCCGTCACATCCAAAAATGCTTCATCTAATGCTAAAGGTTCAATTACATCTGTATAACGTTTGAAAATTGTATGAATATGCTGTGAAACTTCTTTGTAACGTTGAAAATTAGGTCGTATAAAAATTAAATCTGGACACATTCGAGCCGCCATTTTTGAACTCATCGCCGACTTTACGCCAAATTTTCTTGCTTCGTAACTTGCAGCAGCAATCACTCCTCGTTCTGCATTTCCTCCGACAGCAACAGGCTTTCCTCTTAAATCAGGATTATCTAATTGTTCAACGGAAGCGTAAAAAGCATCCATATCCACATGGATTATCTTACGCAAACTCATTTATTTTTTCTTAAAAAACTTAACTGAAATGACAGGTATAAAGAAAATCAACAAAGTAATAATTGAAATAAACATATCAAAAGTTTCACTTTCAATCCAACTAAATTTATTCAAATCCCTTATACTTATTTCCATTTTTAAAGGAACATTTATACTATTATCTTTAGGATAGATTATCCCATCTGATAAATTAGTTTTTGATAAATTAGTTTTTGAAGTTTTAAACACCCATTTTTTATCTTCTCCAAAATAAATGTTTTTAATTTGATTCAAATCTTTTGAATTTGTTATAAATTGAATCTCATAATTATTATTAGGTTTTAATTTTTTTATGGATGAAATAATAAATTTATCATCTTTAATTTTAATGAAATTTTTATCCATTAAAGATATTTGCTGAACGACTTGGTTTTTAGACAAATCCACCAAAACTAAATTACTATCTTTAAATTCAGGTTGACCGTAATGTACCAAAACTGAAAAACATAACTTCACTCCTAAAATTCCTATAACAATAAAAGCTGACTTCTCTAAAAACGGATATTTTTCCATCAACACAACAAAGTATTTGGCGACATACCTCATCGCTAGAATTCCTATGAAAACACCGATACAAATGATAATAATATTCTCAGTATAAGCAACAACAGCAAAGATATTATCAATTGAAAAGACTATATCCATAAACTCTACAGCTAAGACAGTCGACCAAAAAACGCCCAAAATTCCAACTGTATATTTATATAAAAAACTCTTTTTAGTTTCTTTCACTTCTTCTTCCGCTTCTTGCTTTGCTGAAGAACTAAAATGTTGGATACACATCCATAATAAATACATACCTCCAATCGGTTTTAGCCACCAAATTTCTAAAATTTGCTCCACTAAAATCAATGCGACGCCTCTAAACAAATAAGCACCTAAAATACCATATCGTAAAGCTTTAGATTGATTTTTAGGCGACAAATCTTTTACCATTGTAGCCAAAACAGCTGCATTGTCAAATGATAAAATTACTTCTAATAAAATGATTCCTAGAATTAAAAAAACAGCATTTAGCGGATTATGACTTAATTCAAAAATGAAATTATTCCATTGCTCTGTCATGATAACTTTAAATTGTTTGTTGCACAAATATACTTTTTTGAATCGGAATTATGAATAAGTTAACTTGGAGGATTCATATAAATTTTAGATTTTGGATTTTGGATTTCGACTCCGCTCAATCTAAAGATTTTGGATTTGTTTTTAGATTAAAATATTAAGTAACTTTAACTCAAATAATTTGCAATGGATTTTAAACTTGTTTCAGAATTTCAACCAACTGGAGATCAACCGGAAGCTATTAAACAATTAGTCGCTGGTCTTTTGGATGAAACGCATGATCAAACTTTGCTTGGTGTTACTGGAAGTGGAAAAACGTTTACTGTTGCAAATGTTATAAAAGAAGTGAATCGACCGACTTTAATTTTATCTCATAATAAAACGCTTGCAGCTCAGCTATATGGGGAATTCAAACAATTCTTTCCTGAGAATTCGGTAGAATATTTTGTTTCTTATTACGATTATTACCAACCTGAGGCTTACATGCCTGTAACTGGGACATATATTGAAAAAGACCTTCAAATCAATGATGAATTAGAGAAGTTGAGATTATCGACTACTTCTGCCCTCCTTTCAGGACGAAGAGATATTGTAGTTGTGTCTTCTGTTTCTTGTATTTATGGTATTGGAAATCCAAATGAATTTGCAAATAGTATCCTTCCAATCAAAGTTGGAATGAGCTATCCAAGAAACAAATTCTTATACAAACTAGTTGAAAATCTATACTCACGAGCAAATACAGAATTCAAGCGTGGAATGTTTCGTGTCAAAGGAGATACGGTAGATATTTTCCTAGCTTATGCTGATTATGCGTTAAGAGTTGAATTTTGGGGAGACGACATCGAAGCTATTTCTTCAATCGATCCAGAAACAAATACCAAATTAGACAGTTTTGTAGAAATTAATATTTATCCGGCAAACATTTTCGTTTCAAGTCCAGAAACTTCTCGTCAAGCACTCGATCAGATCGGAGAAGATATGCTTTTGCAAGTTGAAGCATTCAAACGTGAAGGGAAAATCGAAGAAGGAAAACGTTTGCAAGAACGTGTCGAATACGATATGGAAATGATTCGCGAATTAGGATATTGTTCTGGAATTGAGAATTATTCCCGTTATTTCGATCAACGTTTACCAGGAACACGACCTTTCTGTTTATTGGATTATTTTCCAAAAGATTTTATGATGGTCATTGATGAAAGTCATGTTACGGTTCCTCAAATTCGTGCAATGTATGGTGGTGACCGTGCGCGAAAAATCAATTTGGTTGATTATGGTTTCCGTTTGCAAGCAGCAATGGATAATCGCCCTTTGAAGTTTGAAGAGTTTGAACAAATGATGCCTCAAACAATCTACGTTTCTGCAACTCCAGCTGATTTTGAATTAGAGAAATCTGAAGGTGTTGTTGTGGAACAAGTGATCCGTCCAACTGGACTTTTAGATCCAATTATCCATGTTCGCCCAAGTTTAAATCAAATAGACAACTTGATTGAAGAGATTCAATTACGCATCGAAAGAGATGAACGTACTTTAGTTACGACCTTAACAAAGCGCATGGCCGAAGAACTTCAAAAATACTTTGATCGAATGGGGATTTTGTGTCGTTACATTCACAGTGAAGTAGATACAATTGAGCGTGTAGAGATTCTTCGTCAATTAAGGCTCGGAACTTTTCATGTGTTAATCGGTGTAAACTTATTGAGAGAAGGATTGGATTTACCAGAAGTTTCATTGGTTGCTATTTTGGATGCAGACAAAGAAGGATTTTTGAGAAATGTACGTTCTTTGGTTCAAACTGTTGGTCGTGCAGCAAGAAATGTAAACGGAACAGTGATCATGTATGCCGATCGAACGACCGATTCGATGCAAAAAACAATAGATGAAACGGCTAGAAGAAGAAAAATTCAAGAAGATTACAATACTGAACACGGATTAACGCCTCAGCCATTAAATAAATCGAAAAATAAAATCTTAGAATCAACAAAAGTTGCCGACGGAACTGGAACTTACGATGATCGCATGGACAATCCTGCTGAAAATGGATTTACGTTAGCTGCAGATCCTAGAACCGAAAATTATGGTTCAGAAGATTTCGATAAAGCGATTAAATCAACCAGAAAAGAAATGGAAAAAGCAGCAAAAGATTTAGATTTCATGGAAGCCGCTCGATTGAGAGATATCTTGTTTGAGTTGGAAAGTAGGAAGAAGAAATAATTTTGAATTTTGAATTTTGAATTTTTGATTCTAAAAATCTGATTTAATGCAAATACTTCGGTTTCCCTCCTTGAGGAGAGCAAATATATTTGCGAAGACTAAACGTAAGTGCAAGGAGACTAAGTGAGGAGACAACGATAATCGTTATTTCGAAGAGTGACGATACAGATTTTGGTTCACGAAAATCACCCACCTCGATCCTCTCCCGCTAAAAATCGGGACAAGCTCTCAAGGGAGGAAGGTATTAAAATCTCGATTCTTCCAAATAAAAAATCGGGACAAGCTCTTCAAAGGAGGAAACAAAATACTCCTTAACAATTTGATAATATAACATCAACAATAAATAAAAACCTACAACGTTATAAAAATCATCTACTATTAAGTGCAAAAAAAACAATTACCAAAAAAATTAAAAAAAGTTTGATCAAACTTTGAACGAAATTCAAAAAGAGGTGTACAGCTTTTTGAATGACTACAAGTCCCCTACTAATTGTAGCTTTTAGATTTAATTTTTATTGTTTAACCCAAAAGTGTATTCACTTTAAAATTAAGTACGATTTCCCATTATTATTAAAACAAAAAAATTAAGATCAGACTTATAATGGAATTCCTATGACATTTTTTTCGTGAAACTTTACAAAATGAATGAATTATGGTAGTATTATTCTGCATTATCGGAATCGTGACATTATTCTCTATGTATGAGTTTTTCTCGTCACGTAATTGGCAACAAGTAACCTCAAGCACTCGCAACGACGTTGTTTTTGAAAAAAGAAACAAAGAATACGGCGCCTATGCAATGCGAAGAGATTACAACAAACATTTAGTTGCTATTTTATTTTTCCTAATAGCTGGTTTAGGTATGTCATATGGAGCTTTTCGTTTAACTCGAATTAATGCTTCTGAAATTAAAAAAGAATATAAACCAGACGGAACAATAATTCCTTTTGAAATTCCAAAAGATGAAATTATTGAGATTCCTGAAGACAAAGTCGAAGTTCAAAAAGCAAGTCAACCAACATTTGAGTTTGAAGAACCAGAAGTAACGGACAATCCAGAACAAAATCCTGATCCAGTGATTATTCCTGATGGTATTACAACAGCAAGCTCAGAAACAAATTTAGGAGACGAAGGATTTCCAACTGATCCTAGCATTGGCAAAGAAACTCTTATAATTGATACAAAACCTGATGTAAATGAAATTCTAGATGGGTTTAAATTAGATGAACAAGCTGAGTTTCCGGGAGGAGTAATTGAAAGAATGAAGTTTTTAGGTGGGAACATAAAATATCCAGAGATTGCTGTTTCTAATGAAATTGAAGGACCATGCTATTTACAATTTGTAGTGTCAAATACTGGCGACATAAGTTCAGTAAGAGTTATTCGAGGCGTAAAAGAATGTCCTGAATGCGATAAAGAAGCAATGAGAGTAGTAA
>CALPUT020000197.1 GCA_943326825.2 Chryseobacterium gleum
ATCCTGGGTAACCAGTTTTCGCAACAGTTGCTAACTCAAAATCAATACGATCTCGTATTTCATCTGTAATTTCAGGATATCTTTTTTTAGCTCCTTCGTAAGTTAAATGGCGTAAAAAATTATTCTCTCCTCTTTTTCCTCCGTCGACTAAGTCTTCAGGATCTGTAAATTCTTCAGGGATATCAAAGGCAGGTAAAAGTACATCTCGAGCTAAACCGTAATGTTCACATTTTCCTATAATTTCTTGAATAGATTCAATTGCTTCAGGAACATCCAAAAACAATTCCTTCATTTCATCTGAAGTCTTATAGTAATATTCTTCGTTTTCTAGTCCAAATCTAAAACCACGACCACGACCTTTTGGTGTTGAAACCAATTCATTGTCTTTTACACATAATAATACATCATGTGAAGCAGAATCACTTTTATCTAAGTAAAATGTATTGTTTGTAGCAACAAGTTTGATGTCGTTTTTCTTTGCTAGTCGAATTAAAGCTTCATTTACGCGGTTTTCATCTTCTTGACCATGTCGCATAATTTCAACATACAAATCATCTTTAAAAATGGTTTTCCACCAAATTAAGGCTTCTTCCGCTTGGTTTTCACCAAGGTTTAAGATCATGTTTGGAACTTCACCATAAAGATTTCCTGTTAAAACAATCAATTCTTCATGATGCTTTTCAATTGCTTTTTTATCGATTCGAGGAACATAATAAAATCCTTCAGTATAAGCGATAGAAGCTAATTTTATCAAGTTTTGATAACCTCGTTTATTCTTTGCAAGAATGACTACTTGGTAACCATTGTCTTTATTTTTCTTATCTGTTAAATCTTTACAAACATAAAATTCACAACCGATAACAGGAATGATTTCATTTTTGTCAAAGGGCAAACCTTCTTCTTCAGCTTTAGCTTTTTCAGCTTTTATATTTTTGTTATATCCTGCAATCGCTTTTTCAAAATGAAAAGCTGCCATCATGTTTCCTGAGTCTGTCAGAGCAACGGCAGGCATGTTTAATTCACCTGTTTTAGCAACTAACGCATTGATGCTAATTGTTGATTGAAGAATTGAGAACTGTGAATGATTGTGTAAATGAGCGAAAGGGACATCGGCTAAACGTTGTTTTGCTTCATTTTCATCAATTTCAATGACAACATCAGAAGGTGATTTTTGTTTTTTTAATTTTTCACTTTCTAGTTTGAGATTTAAATGATTTAATCCAATTGAAATGATTGGAGCTGGATTAAACGCTTTGAAATCTTCTAAATAGCGATCTCCTTGTTGAAGTTGTTCTAAGGTATAATTATCAATACGGATCAACTCGAAGAAACAACGTGTGGTTGCTTCAACATCGGCAGTCGCATTATGCGCTTCACCAAAAGGAGATCCAAATAAATGTTGATGTAATTCAGTTAAGGTCGGAAGTTTCCATTTACCTCCTCGTCCACCAGGGATTTTACACATGTCAGCTGTTACTTCTGTACATGTATCTAAAACAGCCATTGAAGCCATAGGTGAATCAATTCCTTTACGGTGTAATTCGCAGCCTAAAATATTGATATCGAAACCTATATTTTGTCCGATAACAAATTTTGCCTTTGAAAGCGCAATGTTGAATTCTTTTAAAACCGTTTCTAAATCAGCACCTAAAGCATCAGCTAATTCAGTCGAAATTCCGTGGATACGCTCGGCATCATAAGGAATATCATATCCTTCAGGTTTGATAAGGTAGTCTTTTTGTTCCAACAATCTACCCATGTCATCATGAAGTTGCCAGGCAATCTGAACGGCTCTAGGCCAATTGTCAGTATCCGTTATCGGAGCATTCCAGTTACGTGGTAAACCTGTTGTTTCGGTATCGAATATAATGTACATGGATCGTTTATATTTTGGAAGGATAAAGTTAGGGAAAAAATACTTGAAAGTCTTTTTGTGTTTTAGGAATATTTAGGTTAGTTTTTAACAAAAACGAGTACTTTTCAACTAAGTTGAAAATTATTTAAAAGTCATATCCTTAGTTAATTCAGATAATTAATAAATGATAAAAAGAAATATGAAAAATACAACTCTATTTTCAAAAAAAAGAATTGAAGTTTCTTGAATTTTAAAGAAAAACGATTACTTTTACGATACAAAATTTCAGAAGATGAATTTACACGAATATCAAGGAAAATCTATATTGAAAAGCTTTGGGGTTAAAGTACAAGAAGGTATTGTAATTGACAAAGTGGAAGATGCTCAAGAAGCAGCTAAAAAATTAACGGAGCAAACGGGTACTGGCTGGTATGTTGTTAAAGCACAAATTCACGCAGGTGGTCGTGGAAAAGGAGTTGTTGCAGAAACAGGTTCTCATGGTGTAGTTTTAGCAAAAGGAATTGATAAACTTGATGATACTGTTAAAGGAATCTTAGGTGGACATTTAGAAACTGCTCAAACGAATGGAGTTGGTAAAAAAGTAAACAAAGTGTTAATTGCACAAGATGTTTATTACCCAGGTGAATCAGAGGTTTCTGAGTTTTACATGTCTGTTTTATTAGATAGAGAATTAGGAAGAAACGTTATCGTTTATTCTACTGAAGGAGGAATGGATATTGAGCACGTTGCTGAACATACTCCACATTTAATTTTCAAAGAAGCAATTGATCCAAGAGTTGGTATTCAGGGATTCCAAGCACGTAAAATTGCTTTTGATTTAGGATTGTCTGGAAAAGCGTTTAAAGAAATGACACAATTCGTTGTGAATTTATACAGTGCTTTTGTTGGTTGTGATGCTTCAATGTTTGAGATTAATCCAGTTTTCAAAACTTCAGATGATCAAATTATTGCTGTTGATGCTAAAGTGACTTTAGATGGTAACTCATTGTTCCGTCACCCAGATTATTTAGCAATGCGTGATTTCGCAGAAGAAGATCCTACAGAAGTAGAAGCTGATGCTGCTGGTTTAAATTTCGTGAAATTGGACGGTAACGTTGCTTGTATGGTAAATGGCGCAGGTTTAGCAATGGCGACTATGGATATCATTAAATTATCAGGAGGAAATCCAGCTAACTTCTTGGACGTAGGAGGTACAGCAAACGCAGAAAGAGTTGAGAAAGCTTTCCATATTATCTTAAAAGATCCAAATGTAAAAGCAATTTTGATTAACATTTTTGGTGGTATCGTAAGATGTGACCGTGTTGCTCAAGGTGTTGTTGATGCGTACAAAAACATGGGTAACATTCCAGTTCCGATTATTGTTCGTTTACAAGGTACAAACGCTGTTGAAGCGAAAAAATTAATTGACGAATCAGGATTGAATGTTCACTCTGCAGTTATGTTACAAGAAGCTGCTGACAAAGTAAAAGAAGTTTTAGCTTAATTGATAGCTTTATATATTGTGAACGCTTCTCGAAAGAGAGGCGTTTTTTTTGTTTATTATATTCCTTAAGAAAAAAACTAAATTGTATTGTAATGAATTAATACAATTTAGTTTTTCAACTGAAAAAGCTTTCGTATTATTTAATTTATTATGTTTAATAAATTAAATAGCGAGACTTACATAGATAATATTACAAATACAGATGAAGCATTAAAAAGGCTTAAAACTTTTCGGTAAGTGTAATACTTTGGGTTAAACTCAATGAAAACAATAAAATCTTTCTACCTTTGCTAAAAAACAAACAAAATGAATTTATTTAATCGATATTCTATCATATACAAAACACCAGCTGAAATTGAAATTATGCGTGAAGCTGCTCAAATTGTGAGTAGAACTTTAGGTATTTTAGCATCTGAAATTAAGCCTGGAGTTACACCATTGCATCTTGATAAAATAGCGGAAGAATATATTCGTTCACAAAATGCAATTCCTGGTTTTTTAGGATTGTATGATTTTCCAAATACTTTATGTGTATCAATAAATGAGCAAGTAGTTCATGGAATCCCGACAAAGCGTAAATTAAAAGAAGGGGATATTATTTCTGTTGATTGTGGAGCTTTATTTGAAGGTTTTTATGGTGACCATGCTTACACATTTGAGGTTGGAGAAGTTACTCCAGAAGTGAAAAAATTATTGGATGTAACAAAAGAATGTTTAGAGATTGGAATTCAACAAACAAATACTTCAAATAGAATTGGAGATATTGGTTTTGCGATTCAACAGCATGCAGAAAAACATGGTTATGGAGTTGTGAGAGACTTAGTAGGTCATGGATTAGGAAGAACAATGCATGAAGAACCTCAAGTTCCTAATTATGGTAGGAGAGGAAGTGGTAAGAAAATTCAGAATGGATTAACTATTGCAATCGAACCTATGATTAATATGGGGACAGAACAAGTTGTTCAATTAGATGATAAATGGACGATTGTTACTGCAGATGGATTACCAAGCGCACATTTTGAGCATGATGTGGCAGTCATTAATGGTAAGCCTGAAGTATTATCTACTTTCAAATATATTGAAGAAGCTTTAGCTAAAAAATAATTATTTCATGTCAAAAGAGGGAAGGATAATTGCGTTAGCTATTTTAACTATTTTTATTTATGCTTTTAGTATTCTACTTCAAAAAGGAGCATTTATTTTCCCTTTTCCTTTGAATGAAATTATATTCTTTATATCAGCTCTTGCAATTAGTTTTCACCAGTTCAAAAATGAAAAATTCTTAAGTATATTATTTCCTATTGTTGGTTTTGTATTTGTTTTATCGAGTGAATTTTATTGGGCTATTTTTTTTAATACTCAACAAATGGAAGCTTTATCTAATTCCTTTTTTACAGATTTATTTAAAATCATATTTTTTCTTGGGGTAATCAGTTTGATTTATCTTTCATTTAAAGAATTCAAAAGCAAATTAGTTAGTATAGGATTACTATTTTCAATATTAGGAATTGTTGTAAGTTTAATTCTTGGCTATCAATTTATAGAAATAGCTTCTTTATTGATTGTTTCTGTTATTTCTATTAAGAGGCTTGAAGAAAAGCCGATACTTAACATATGGATTTTACTTTTTGTTTTAGAAATCACAAAACTTTGGTCTTTAGCGGGTTGAATTTTGAATTGAAAAAAAAACAAAATTTATTTCAAAAAAGACTTTGTAAAACGAAAGCTTTTATTACTTTTGCGCCCTAGTTCTTTTATATAGAATCCGGAGGGATGGGTGAGTGGCTGAAACCACCAGTTTGCTAAACTGACGTACTGGTAACGGTACCGCGAGTTCGAATCTCGCTCTCTCCGCTTTTTTTTCAAAAAGCTTGTGTGTTAAGAAAATTTAGTTATCTTTGCACACGATTTTAGAGAAACGTTTCTAAAAAAAATTGAAATATTGAAGGTAATTTCGGGGTGTAGCGTAGCCCGGTCATCGCGCCTGGTTTGGGACCAGGAGGTCGCAAGTTCGAATCTTGCCACC
>CALPUT020000198.1 GCA_943326825.2 Chryseobacterium gleum
CTAATACTGGACATTTGACAAACCCAATAATAAATTGGTATGACTGGTATTCTAAAATAGACAATAACCCTTCTTGGTATACAACTTATATATTTGATGCTGGAACACCAAATGCCGACACAGCTTATTCAAGTGATCAAAGTGGAGGTATTATTTTCAATACAGCAGGTTTGCATACAGTAAAAGCTGTATTACAATTTGGTACTTGGGTTGTTACTCCATATGACCGCAGTGACACCGCTACCTTTGTAGTTAATGTTCATGCATTACCATCAGCTCCAGTAATTACACCTAATGGTTCTTTAGGTCTTTGCCCTGGAATTAGTGTTGGTTTATCATCTGCAACAGCTTCAAGTTATAACTGGAGTACAGGTGCTACAACTCAAGCAATTACTACTTCAACTCCTGGTACATATACGGTTTCTATTACAGATGCAAATGGATGTGTTAGTCCAAATGGTTCTGTAACTGTAACTGCTAACCCTACTCAAAATGCTTCTTTTTCTTACACATCTTATACTTTATGTGTGAGTGGTGATGCTGTATCACCTTCATTGGTTGATCAAACATTAACTGGAACATTTTCTTCTACTCCAGGTTTATCAATAAACTCTTCAGGTTTAATTACTCCTAGTACTTCTACCCCAGGTCAATATACAGTTACATACACAACTATCAGTACACAAACTTCATGTACAGATACAAAAACAAAAACAATAAATATTACAAATTCTCCTGTAGCTTCGTTTAACTATTCTGCAGCGTCTTATTGTAACTCTGCATCTAATCAAGCTGTTTCGTTTACAGGTGGTGGAACAGCAGGTTCATTTGCTTCAACTTCAGGATTATCTATTAATACATCTAATGGATTAATTGATGTTGCTCAGTCAACTCCAGGTAATTATGTTGTAACAAATACTATTAATGTTTCAGGTTGTGCTTTAACAACTGCTAATGCAAACGTTGAGATTAAAGCTACACCAACTGTTACAGTTACTGCTCCAGCAATATGTTCAGGAGCAACTGCTATTGTAACAGCTATTCCAGGTGTTGCAGGAACATATACTTATACTTGGTCAGTTCCATCAGGAACAGCTCCAGCAACTACAGTTTCTACATTTAACCCAACAGCTGCTGGTCAATATTCAGTTGTAATTACAAATCCAACTACAGGATGTGCAAGCCAAAGTGCAAATGCTATTTTAACTATTAATGCTTTACCAACGGTTTCTATTTCAGCTCCAACAGTATGTGCAGGATCTACAGCTACAGTTACAGCAAATCCAGGTATTGCAGGAACATATACTTATTCTTGGAGTAACCAAGCAACAACTCAAGCTATTTCTGTAACAGTAGCTGGCAACTATTCAGTAACTATTACTGATGGGAATGGTTGTAGCGTTTCAGCTCCAACTGCTGTTATGTTTAATTCTTTACCAGCTGTACCTACTATAACTCCAAATGGTCCAACGACATTCTGTCAAGGTGGTAATGTTGTATTAACTTCAACTTCATCAAATGGATATTCTTGGAGTAGCCAAGCATCAACTCAAGCTATTACTGTAACGGCTTCTGGTAACTATTCAGTAACAATTACTGACGGGAATGGTTGTTCAAGCGTTTCAGCTCCAACTGCTGTTACAGTTAATTCTTTACCAGCTGTACCTACTGTAACTCCAAATGGTCCAACGACATTCTGTCAAGGTGGTAATGTTATTTTATCTTCTTCAACAGCTAATGGATATTCTTGGAGTACACAAGCAACTTCACAAACTATTACTGTTACTGCTTCAGGTAACTATACAGTAACTATTACTGATGGAAATGGATGTTCAAAAGTTTCAGCTCCAACTACAGTAACTGTAAATAGTTGTGCGGGTATCGAAGAAAATACAAACAATACATTTGTAGTTTATCCAAATCCAGCTAATGATTTAATTAATGTAACTTTCTCTTCAGTTTCAGAAAATGGAACAGTTGAATTGTTTACTGCTGATGGAAAAGTGATTGAATCTAAAGAAATCTCTGATTCAATGACAGAAACTTTCAATGTTGTTAATTTAAATTCTGGAGTTTACTATATTGTTATCACTTCTGATAATGGAAGAGTATCTCAAAAAGTAATTATAGAATAATATTTTAGAGTTAAGATATGAAAGGCTGCTTTTTAAGCAGCCTTTCTTGTTTTTGTACGTTAGTGATTTAGACATGTATAAAATGAGATTAAGTTTATTCATTTTGAGTATTTATTTTCTTATTTATTAATATATTACTATTCATTAAAAACTAGCTTATGAAAAAATTAGCAACAATTTTGGCTATTGGAATTTCGTTTATTTCAATTTCACAAAACATGGTTTTAATTTCACCTCAAAATTACAACACTCTTAAGAAAAACGGACAGCTTTCCTCAACAGTAAATTATATATTTCCTTCATCTGGAAATGAGCAAATGATTCACGCTAATTTTCAACAAATACAAGAAAGTAAAACACGATCTTCATCTCAATGTAATTGTTTAATTGATTTAGATACGACTTTTCAAATTGTACCTTTTCTTGGTGCTGATGCTCCAGAATATCGAAATGATGATTTTTCAAGTCCTAAATTTGCACTACCTTTTTCTTTCAATTTATACGGAACTCATTATGATTCATTGTATATAAACAATAATGGAAATGTTTCATTTGACATTCCTTATCCAACATTTACATCAAATCCATTTCCAGATTCTAATTTTAACATGATTGCACCGTTTTGGGGTGATGTTGATACCCGTGATTCTTTGAATTCACCAACATCTAGTGGCTTAGTTTACTATAAAATAACGCCTTCAGCGATAATAGTTAAATGGGAAAATGTAGGCTATTATAATATTCATAGTCATTTGAGAAGTACTTTTCAGTTGATACTAACAGATGGAAATGATTCTTTAGTTCCTGATGGTAATAACGTTTCCTTTTGTTATGGTGATATGAATTGGACAACTGGAGATGCTTCGGATGGTATAAATGGTTTTGGAGGTGTTCCGGCTACAGTTGGAGTGAATCATGGGAATGGAGTAAATTATTTCCAAGTTGGAAGATTTGATGCAACAGGAACTCTTTTTGATGGACCATATAATAACGCAGATCAAGTAGATTTTTTAGATAATCAAGAAATTTATTTTAATTTATCTACTATTGGAAATATCGCGCCACTAATTATAAATGAATACATCTGTGATACGATCGATGTTTATACAGGTGATACATTGAAAAAATCAATGTTTTCAGACTCACTATTATTTACTGTAAATGTAATGACACCTGAAATTAATCAAAACGTCACTGCGAATATTACTTGCTCAGCTGCTTCAACTTTTTCTTATTCATTAGTAAATGATACACCAACTTTTAAAGAATATTTATGTAAATTAGATCTAAGAGATTTATTAAATAATTCATCTTCGAATTTGGTTTATATTACTACAAATGCAACAGATGATGGATTGCCAGTTGTTTCAAGTTCAAATACGTTAGTAGTTAGAGTAAATTATTCAGAAGCAGCATTAAATGAGATAATTTCGAATGCCGTTTTTAATGTTTCTCCAAATCCTATGAATGAATCATTAATGATTCAGCATACTGTTCAATTAGCTGAAGATCCTATTTTGCATATAATTGATATTAGCGGTAAAAATGTAAAAACTGAGAAGTTAACATCATTCAATCAGACAGTTGATGTTTCGAATTTCAATAGTGGAATTTATTTTGTTTCAATTATTTCTAACAAGGGGATTACACAAAATGTGAAAATTATTAAAGAATAAAAAGTTGAAGTAAAAATTGATTTGCCGTTCCTTTGAAATAGAGGAACGGCTTTTTTATAGGTAAATTGCTGAAAATTCGGTATATTTGTAATTGAAAATCTCCATTTTATTCTGATTTTAGAAAATAGTAGGAGTGAATTATTAGTATGTTATTTGAACAATTAGAAATTATTGATCCGATTTTAAAAGCTTTAAAAGAGGAAGGATACGAAAAACCAACACCAATTCAACAAAAGGCCATTCCGATTATATTAAAAGGAACAGATTTATTAGGTTGCGCACAAACAGGTACAGGGAAAACAGCAGCATTTGCGATTCCTATTTTACAATTGTTAAGTGCAAAAAAAGAACAAGAAAAAGGAGCTCGAAAAATTAGAGCAATCATTATAACACCTACAAGAGAGTTAGCTATTCAAATTGATGAAAGTTTTGCAAGTTATGGTAGAAATTTACCGTTAAAGCATGCTGTTATCTTTGGTGGAGTATCTCAATCTTCACAAGTGAATCAAATTAGATCAGGTATAGATATTTTAGTAGCTACTCCAGGACGTTTAATAGATTTAGTTTCTCAAGGTATTATCAAACTTTCACATATTGAATTGTTTGTATTAGATGAAGCAGATCGTATGTTAGACATGGGGTTTATTCATGATGTCCAAAAGATCTTAAGAATTATTCCAACTGAAAGACAATCATTGTTTTTCTCAGCTACTATGCCGCCTTCAATTATGCAATTGGCAAGTACGATTTTAAATAATCCTGAAAAAGTAGAAGTTACTCCGATTTCATCTACTGCTGAAAAAATTCAACAAGAAGTATTTTTCTGTGATGCGAAATTAAAAAGAGAATTATTAGTTCATATTTTAGAGAATGATAAAAATGATTCGATTTTAGTTTTTACTAGAACA
This sequence comes from Chryseobacterium gleum, assembly GCA_943326825.2. GTDB lineage: Bacteria > Bacteroidota > Bacteroidia > Flavobacteriales_D > Crocinitomicaceae > CAIUKX01. Next base: position 4,720 of record CALPUT020000198.1, read on the forward strand.
AAACATGGTGCAGATAAGATTGTAACCTATTTATCAAAAAAGGAAATAAAAGCTGCTGCAATTCACGGTAATAAATCTCAAAATGCACGTCAAAATGCATTGAAAAATTTCAAAAATAAAACGATACGTGTATTAATCGCTACAGATATTGCTGCACGTGGAATTGATATAGATGAATTGGCTTTTGTAATTAATTATGAAATTCCAAATGTACCTGAAACATATGTTCACCGTATAGGAAGAACAGGAAGAGCAGGAGCAAGTGGAAAAGCAATTTCATTTTGTGACATTGAAGAAAGACCCTATTTGAAAGATATTGAAAAATTGATTTCAATTAAAATTCCAGTAGTGACAGAACATCCTTATCCTGCTCAAAATTTAGTTCCGCCAGTTGCTGAAAAGCCAGTGAAACCAAATAAAAAGAAGAAAGCAGCGATGGCAGCAAATAAGCAACAGAACTCGCCAAATAGAAAAAACAACACATCTCAAGCGCCAAAAGAAGAGCGTTCAAATAAGAAAAAATGGTCTTGGGGTGGAGATAGAAAATAAGAATTGAATTCAGAAATTTTATTAATTTATTCCTTCAAATTCTTTTCTAACGAATGATAATTATGGAAAAACAGATTGAATTAGCTTTAAAAA
>CALPUT020000199.1 GCA_943326825.2 Chryseobacterium gleum
AAATCGAAAGTACAATTGAGAATCTCTGAAGGTCGTTTGAAAAATGTAATGGCTTTCAAATCGATCACTGAAAGTATGAAAGGTTCTTCTGCGAAATTCATCTTGAATAAAAACAACATCAATGAGTTTGAGAAAAAATTATTGGACTTAAAATTTGAGACTTTTGAAAACACATTCATTATCCGAAATGGTCGTTTAGAAATTCCTTCGATGGTTATTGAATCAAATGCGTTGGATGTAAAATTAGAAGGAACACATGATTTCAATAATAACATCGATTACCGTTTTGCCTTCCGTTTCCGTGAGTTAAAACAACAAAAATCGGATGAAGAATTTGGAGAAGTTGTTGATGACGGAACGGGTGTGAAATTATTCGTACGTATGTTCGGAAACATGGACAATCCAACCGTTCAATGGGATGAATCAGCAAAAAAACAACAAGCGAAAGAGAACCGAGAAGCTGCTAAACAAGATGCAAAATCGATCTTAAAATCAGAGTTTGGTTTGTTTAAAAACGACACAACTGTAAAAAATTTCAAGGCAATTGAAAAACCAAAAGAAGAATTAAAAATCGAATTCGGACCAGAAAAACCGGAAACTCAAAAACAAAAAGAGCCGAAAAAAGATTCTAAAATCAACAAGACACTAAATAAGTGGAAACAAGAAGCTGGGAAAGAGAAAAAGGAGGAGTTTGATGATTTTAATTAGACTTATTAAGATATTAGAAACTAGACATTAGAAGTTAGACAAAGAATTAAAAAATTGAATTAATTACGGCTCAATATGATAATTCACCAAATTCCAAACTTGATTACTGTCTAGTAATTCTTTACGTATTAAACCTACATCTTTTGTATAATAATGAACGGTTGGTTGATTATTTTCAATTAATGTACAATCTTCAGTAATCTTGAAAGTTTTGCCAAATTTGTATTGATTGAAAGAGAAATTTTTATATAATTCAGATACGCTAATTTTATCATTTAAACAATTTAAATTTGAACAATATGCAAAATCACCTTTTTTAGCATTATAAAAAAAGCAAACATCTTCTCCTATAAAGTTACCAGGTTTTGTTTTTGCTCTATTAATAAATAAACAAATTGAATTTATTGGCTCAGTTGGACTGCACAAGGAAGATCCTCCAGAATAAGCTCCTGTAAAAAAATGATAAAAATAATTATTATAGCTACTATAATTTCTTGCGTCAAAATCATAAGCATTTGAAGTAGATGGACAGTATTCAGTCACATAAACCGAATCCCGTACTTTAGAAGTTTCTTCTTCATACACCCACCAAGAACCCATTTTAAACAAGAAAAAATCTTTTGCTTCGGAGATTGGCGCACATTGATCTGGGTGTTGATCACAAAAAGTTGGCTCTTTTACAGCTTCTTTTTTACAAGCAATAGGCAACAAAATAAAGAAAGAAATGGCTAACAAAAACTGAATGGTTTTTTGATATTTGGAGATGAGTTGTTGAAAGCGTTTCATTTGCTAGTTATAATTAACATAAAAGTAATTTTTATTCTTTAAAAAAGTACTTTTAGCTTTGAAAATCAATCCAATTTTTGTATATTTAGAAATGTTCTAAAAAAGGTTTTGAATAATGTCTAAAGGAAAAATTATACCGAATTCTCCGCAGTTAACACATGTTAATTCGTTAAAGACGTTAGTTGAAAACCGAACGATTTACAATCTTCAAAATTGTGAATTAAATATTTTTGAAACCTACCAACAATCTGATTTGGTTTCTTTAAAGTTCAATGATTTGGTGGTAACAAGTATGTTGAAAGGTAAAAAAATCATGCATCTGATGGAAGAAGATGGATTTGATTACACACCTGGTCAAACGGTAATTGTGCCATCTAACGTTGAAATGAAAATTGATTTCCCTGAAGCTACGATGAATAATCCAACACAATGCTTGGCTTTGGCGATTGACAATCAAAAAATTAATCAAACCATTGATTTTCTAAATGAAAAATATCCGAAAGAAGGAGTCAACAATTATTGGCAATTAGACGAACGTAATTTCTTTTTTCAGAACAATGTTGAGTTAGCACAAACGATTAATAAATTAATAGGCATCTGTCAAAGTACCGCTCTTACGAAAGACGTTTTGGCTGATCTTGCATTACAGGAATTAATTGTTCAAATTTCTCAATGTCAAACCATAAAAGACATTCAACAAAATAAGATTCAAAGTTCAAATCCTTATTTTGCGGCAATACTTGAAAACATTCAGGACAACTTAACTTCGAAAATCAATGTGAAATCAATTGCCGATAGTGCTGGTTTGAGTTTGACTTCATTTTATAGATTATTTAAAAAAGAAATGGGGATTAGTCCGGTGGAATATATCATTTTGGAACGTATTAAATTAGCGAAACAATTATTACAAGACCAAAGTATTTACATCAAAAATGTATCCTACGAGTCGGGTTTTGAAAATCCAAATTACTTCATTCGTGCATTTAAATTACATGAAGGAATCACGCCAAAACAATACCAACAATTAAATAATCAAGCTTAACTAATCAATCGTATAAGTTGGTGTTAAATTTTCCAATTCATTCTGCTCAAACATTCTCGATTGAACGATAAATCGATAACCTAATGGAATTTCCAACGAAAAACTTGAACCTCTTCCTTTTGTAACATCGATTGTTAACTGAGTATATTTCCAATATTCAAATTGGTCTTTTGCCATCCAAAATTCACAACCTTCAATTGTTCCAATACAAATATCACTGGAACCAATAATAAAATCTCCTTTTTCAAAACACATTGGTTGCGAACCATCACAACAACCACCACTTTGATGAAACATTAATTCACCAAATTTTGATTTCAATTGATTGACAATTTCAATGGCTTCTTTTGTGAATAATACTCTTGAGATCGTTTTCATAATTTAAATATTAAAATAAAAATCCCCTCATCAATAGTTGACAAGGGGATTCAAATCATTTATTCATCAAAAGAAACCTAATTTATTTTTACTGTAAGAAACCAACATATTTTTTGTTTGACGATAGTATCCTAACATCATTTTGTGATTCTCTCTTCCGAAACCAGATTTTTTATATCCACCAAAAGGCGCATGAGCTGGATAATGGTGATAACAATTTACCCAAACACGTCCAGCTTGAATTGCTCTTGGAACTTGATACAATTCATGTGCATCTCTTGTCCAAACACCTGCTCCCAAACCATACATTGTATCATTGGCAATTTCAAGTGCCTCTTCTGTTGTTTTAAAAGTGGTAACACAAACTACAGGACCAAAGATTTCTTCTTGGAAAATTCGCATTTTGTTATGTCCTTTAAACAAAGTTGGTTGAATGTAATAACCTCCAGCTAAATCATCATCCAATTTTTGAACATCTCCACCGCATAATAATTCAGCACCTTCTTCTTTTCCTAATTTTAAATACGATTGAATTTTCTCATATTGATCATTTGAAGCTTGAGCTCCCATCATCGTAGCTGGATCTAATGGGTTACCCATTTTAATCGCTTTTGTTCGTTCAATTACTTTCGACATGAATTTATCGTAAATACTTTCATGAACTAAAATTCTAGATGGACACGTACATACTTCCCCTTGATTCACCGCAAACATTACTGCACCTTCCACTGCTTTGTCAAAGAAATCATCATCGGCATCAGCTACAGATGGAAAGAAGATATTTGGTGACTTCCCTCCTAGTTCCATTGTTACTGGAATTAAATTCTCAGATGCATATTGCATAATCAATCTACCTGTTGTTGTTTCTCCAGTAAATGAAACTTTAGAAATTCGTGGAGATTGCGCCAATGGTTTTCCAGCTTCTGGTCCAAAACCTGAAACTACATTGATTACTCCTGGAGGAAGAATATCTTTTATCAAATCCATGAAAATCATGATTGATGTTGGAGTTTGTTCAGCTGGTTTTACAACTGCACAACATCCAGCAGCTAAAGCCGGAGCCATTTTCCAAACGGCCATCAATAAAGGGAAATTCCAAGGAATAATTTGTCCAACAACTCCCAATGGTTCATGAATGACAATGCTTACTGTTGTTTCATCGTGCTCAGAAATCGATCCTTCTTCTGCTCTAATGACACCCGCAAAATAACGAAAGTGATCAATACATAAAGGTAAATCAACATTTACTGTTTCACGAATAGGTTTTCCGTTGTCAATCGTTTCAACCGTTGCGAGGTATTGCAAATTTGCTTCCATCGCATCGGCAATTTTATTCATAACACCTGCACGGTAAGCCGCTGAAGTTTTACTCCACGTTTTGAAAGCTTCGTGTGCTGCGTCTAATGCTAATTCAATATCTTCTTTTGTTGAACGAGCTGCTTTCGTAAAAACTTTCCCGTCAATAGGACTAATGTTATCAAAATACTCTCCATTTACCGGTGGAACAAATTGTCCGCCAATAAAATTATCATAGTGCGCTTTGAATGTTGGTTTATTATTCGACATAGCTATATAGTTTTAAAGTTTATATAGCAATAATAAGCCATTCCGTTTTTATACGATAGCACTATTCATTCAAATGATAGCACATAAAGTTCAAGCGTGAAAAATAACTTAGAATTGAATCGATTTAAAACTTTTACCAATATTCTCAATCACATCAGAAATCAACATGCTTTCATGACTTTGAGAATCTTGCGTTAAATCAGCAGCTAATCCATGAAGAAAAACAGCTAATTGAGCAGCTTCAATTGGAAGATAACCTTGCGCTAAAAAGGAGAGAATCATTCCTGTTAAAGCATCACCTGAACCGCCTTTTGACAAACCTGAATTTCCATTTGTATTCACAATTACTTCCTCTTTAGAGATAATATGCGTTTGACTACCTTTTAAAACAATGATGACATTTAATTCCTTTGCTTTTTTCTTAGCAATTGCAACTCTTTCTTCAGTGTTTTCACATTGTCCAAATAATCGATCAAATTCTTTTGGATGAGGCGTTAAAATTGTATTTTCATTCAATTGATGAAGCAAATCGGTATGTTCAGCTATGCTATTTAATACATCTGCATCAATCACAGTCGGTCGGTTTTTTGAACTCAAAACATGCTTCAACCATTCTATCGAAAGTTGACTTGTTCCAATTCCAGGTCCGATGGCTAATGCGTTATAATTAATCGGTTCTATTTTAGAATCTTCACGAAATGAAAGCATAGCTTCTGGAATTCCAACTTGAACAATCAATCTTTCATCTTTCGGAACATTTACTGTTAAAAGCCCAATTCCAGATCGTAAACAAGCTTTTGCTGAAATAACTGCAGCACCCATTTTACCAATTTCCCCTGCAATTAATAATCCATGTCCATAATTTCCTTTA
>CALPUT020000200.1 GCA_943326825.2 Chryseobacterium gleum
CTACCTTTTCCTGCTGCTTCGTAACCAGTATATAAAGTTTCAAATTCAGCACTATGTGTATCAGATAAACCAGGACACTCATGAGGACACATCAAAGTCCAATCTCCATTTTCTTTCACACGTTTCATGAATAAATCGGGAATCCATAAAGCGAAGAATAAATCTCTTGCTCTTTGTTCTTCTTTACCGTGATTTTTCTTCAAATCTAAGAAATCAAAGATATCAGCATGCCATGGCTCCATGTAGATAGCGAAAGAACCTTTTCTTTTACCTCCACCTTGATCAACGTATCGAGCTGTATCATTGAAAACTCTCAACATTGGAACGATACCATTTGATGTACCATTTGTTCCTTTGATATAAGAACCTTTTGCACGAATATCGTGAATAGATAAACCAATACCACCTGCAGATTGAGAAATTTGAGCACAATTTTTTAATGTATCATAAATTCCACCGATGCTATCTTCTTTCATTGTTAATAAGAAACAAGATGACATTTGAGGTTTTGGTGTTCCTGCATTGAATAATGTTGGAGTTGCATGAGTAAACCATCCGTCAGACATTAAGTTATATGTCTTAATTGCCGATTGAACATCGTTTTTATGAATACCAATTGCTACACGCATCAACATTTGTTGTGGACGTTCAGCAATTTTACCATTCAATTTCATTAAGTATGAACGAGTCAATGTTTTGAATCCAAAATAGTCATATCGGAAATCTCTATCGTAAATGATACTTGAATCCAATAAATCTTTATTCGTCATAATTGCCTCATACACATCATCAGCTAATAATGAAGCTTTTTGATTTGTTTTTGGATCAGTATAGCTATATAAATCTTCCATCACTTCAGAAAACGTCTTTTTCGTTTCTTTATGAAGATTTGATACAGCAATACGTGAAGCTAATAAAGCATAATCAGGATGGTCTATTGTTTTAGCTGCTGCTACTTCAGCTGCTAAATTATCAAGGTTAGTAGTAGTAACCCCATCATGAATACCCTCAATTACTTTCATAGCCACCATTTCTGGAACAACAAGTGAATCCAACCCGTAACACATTTTAATGATACGAGCAGTAATCTTGTCAAATTTTACTGGCTCTTTTCTTCCGTCTCTTTTAACTACGTACATGCCTTTTTTATTCTTTTGGTTTTAATTAATTAGTATAGTTATAATGCTTAAATAGATTCTTAAAAGTCTTCGTCCATTGAGAAACCATGAGACTCTTTTCCTCCATTCATTACACCAGCTTTTTGGTATTCAGCAACTCTTTTTTCAAAAAAGTTCGTTTTTCCTTCAATTGAAATCATATCCATGAAATCAAAAGGATTTGTTGCATTGTAAACTTTCTCGTTCCCTAACTCCATCAACAATCTATCTGCTACGAATTCGATGTATTGACCCATTAAGTCACTGTTCATACCTATCAAACGAACTGGAATAGCATCCGTTACAAATTCTTTTTCTATTGCAACTGCATCCATGATGATTTCCTTCACTTTATCTTTTGAAAGTTTGTTGTTCAAATGATTGTTATACAACAAACAAGCGAAATCACAATGTAAACCTTCATCTCTTGAAATTAATTCATTTGAGAATGAAAGCCCTGGCATTAAGCCTCTTTTCTTTAGCCAGAAAATTGAACAAAATGAACCAGAAAAGAAAATTCCTTCTACTGCAGCGAATGCAACTAAACGCTCAGCAAATGACCCTTTATCAATCCAACGTAACGCCCAATCTGCTTTTTTCTTTACGCAATCCAATGTATCAATTGCATTGAACAAGTGATTTTTGTCAGCGTTGTCTTGAATGTATGTATCAATCAATAATGAATACGTTTCAGAATGGATATTTTCAATTGCAATCTGGAAACCATAGAAAAATTTAGCTTCTGTATATTGAACTTCAGCCACAAAGTTCTCAGCTAAATTTTCGTTAACGATTCCATCAGAAGCAGCAAAAAATGCTAAAATATGTTTAATAAAGTGTTTTTCATCTTCTGTCAATTTTGTTTCCCAATCAACTAAATCTGGAGATAAGTCAATTTCTTCTGCAGTCCAAAAACTAGCTTCAGCTCTTTTATAAAAAGACCAAATATCATCGTGTTGGATAGGAAAAAGAACAAATCTATTATTGTTCGGTTCTAAAATTGGTTCTACTACTTGCATTTTTTGGTTTTTTGTAATGTTTTTTCTGTGTACAGCTATTCATTTTTTCTTCTTCAAATGAATTAATAATTCGTTAATTATTTCTTCATCTTTCAGGGCTACAAAATTTGTTATAATTCTAAGTTTTCACAAGTAAAGAAATCCACAATCTATCGAGGTTATGAACAATTCTTTTCGCAATCCCTTTGATTACAATTGATAGACGTTTTATCAACACATAATTAAAGATATTCACAGTAAAAAAATCTTCATTTGTCGATAAATATTTGAAATTCATCAATTATCTGATAACAAATAAGTTTTGTAATTATTTATTAAATTTACGACAGTTTTTTACCTTTGTCAAGTTTTATTTTTTGTTGTTTTGAACATAAAATTGTGTATATGAAAGATACCCTAATAACCATATGGAAAAGCAAAAATTTCGACTAAAAAATCTTTTATCTTGGACAACGAATGTTGTACATCTAATTTATCCAAATTCGTGTTTGATTTGTCAAAAAGAATTAACCAAATCATCTGACCAAATTTGCCCTTTTTGTAAAACTGAATTAAAATATACTTATTTTGAAAGATACGAGGAGCCAACAATATTAGATCAATTGTTTTGGGGAAGAGTTAATTTAAAAGCGACTTTTGCTCTTTTCTTTTTTGAAAAAGGTAAAAAAGTTCAACCCATTCTACATGCATTGAAATACAAAGATAAGCCAGAAATAGGAGTGCAATTTGGAGAAATGATTGGGCGAAAATTGAATGAGATTGAGGTGTTTAAAGATTTAGAAGCACTTGTTCCAGTTCCACTTCATCCAAAAAAACTATTTACTAGAGGATACAACCAAAGTGAAAAGTTAGCTGATGGTATTTCTAATGAGCTAAATATCCCAGTTCTGAAAGATTTTATTGTGCGTAATAAAAATACAGAAACGCAAACAAAGAAAGGTCGATTTTTGAGATGGGAAAATGTAGAGAATAAATTTTCAGTTGGAAGAAAATCAAATGAAAATTATAAGCATGTTGCGATTGTTGATGACGTAATTACAACTGGAGCAACATTAGAAGCAATTATCCAATCAATTCAGAAAAATAATCCCGAAGTTTGTATCAGCGTTATAAGTTTAGCATTAGCAAAATGAAAAAGGGAAAAAAAGTTTTAATTGTTGGATCAGGGTTATCAGGAATTTGTGTAGGTATTCATTCTATCAATAGAGGACATAAAGTTACTTTGATTGATAATCTTGAAAATAAAAGTTCAATAATTGCTGCCGGACAAATTAACCCTATGGTTTTTCGTAGAATGACAAAATCATGGAGATTAGATGATTTCTTACCTTTTGCTGAAAATTTTTATAATGAACTAACAACTAAAACAACTATTCCTATTTATCATCCGATTACCATTCGCCGGATGTTTTCTTCTGATCATGAAAAAGTGATGTGGATAGAAAAACAAAATACCAAACGTTTTGAAAAATATTTAGAAGCTATAACCGAAGAGGACGATAATTATTCATTTGCTCAAAACGATTTTGGTTCAGGAAGGATAAAAGGATCTTCCTATGTTGATCCAATTCCATTTTTAATTGCTGGAAAAAAATGGATAAAAGAAAATGGTAAATTGTTAGAAGAATATGCTAATTACAGCGATTTTAATCCTGAATTAGGAAAATATAAAGGAGAATTGTTTGATGAAATCATTTTTTGTGAGGGTTCTAATAATAATTTAAATCCTTGGTTTGGTTATTTACCGGTTGAGCATACAAAAGGAGAAGTTTTGACAATCGAATCTGATCAAATCAATGAAAATGAATCGCTAAATCGTAAATGTTTTCTTCTTCCAATTGGAAAAAAACAATTTAGACTCGGGGCAACTTACGATTGGAATACAAATAATACAGAATTAACGGAGGAAGGGAAAGCAGATTTACTCGAAAAAGTACAGTTATTATCGAAGTTTCCATTTGAAATAATTGAGCATAAAGCGGGAATAAGACCAACTTCGCCAGATCGAAGACCGATAATTGGAAGGCATTCTGAATTTTCAAAGCTTTCTATTTTTAATGGCTTAGGAACGAAAGGCTATTTAATAGCTCCTAAACTTTCAGAAGAATTTGTTCTATTTTTAGATGGAGAAGCTGAATTGGATAAGGAAGTAAAACTTGAACGATATAATAAATTATTATTTCAAATTTGAATCTTAAATTACCCATACTTTCGGCTTTAATTGATTAATAAAAAAGAGCAAATATTAACCTTGTAATTCTTGTCTTTTTTTAGACCTTTGCAAAAACATCAATTATGTTAGTAGAAATAGGAGATAAAATCGTTTCAACACAAATCTTTGAAGAAAAATTTGTTTGTGACCTAAATGCTTGTAAAGGTCAATGTTGTATTGATGGTGATGCAGGTGCTCCGCTAACATTTGAAGAAGTATCAATTTTAGAAGAAGATCTTGAAAAAATCAAACCATTTATGCGTCAAGAAGGCATTGATGTAGTAGATAAACAGGGAGTGTTTTACATGGACGAAGAAAATGTTCCTGTAACTTCCTTAGTCAATGGAGCAGAATGTGCTTTTGTATATTTTGATGAGCAAGGAATCACAAAATGTTCGGTAGAACAAGCACATAAAGGCGGTTTTACAGAATTTAAAAAACCGATTTCATGCCATTTGTATCCGATTAGAGTGCGTAAATTCAATGAATTTGAAGCGATAAATTATGATCGATGGAAAATTTGCGAACCAGCTTGTGCTTGTGGAAGTAAATTGGATGTTCAAGTTTATAAATTCTTGAAAGAACCAATCATTAGAGCTTTTGGTGATGAATTTTATCATGAATTAGAAATCGTTGATGCTGAGTTGAAGAATAGTTCAAAAGAATAATTTTACAGTCAATCAACAATAACTACCGTTCAAGTATTTTTTTAATATTTTAACTATTGTTTTTATATATTGCAGTCTGAAATTGTTAAAACTGTTGCTATGAAAATAATAAATACGCTGAGTATTATTTTTACTTTATTAATTACCCCTATAATTTTTGGTCAAACTACTGTAATTGATAAAAGTAATTGCAGAGAAGGTGAAAATGTAGAATATTGTACTTCTCACAAAAAAATGAAGGCAAGACTTCAAAATCCAGACGCATTAAGAATGTTTAATGAAGAACAGGAA
>CALPUT020000201.1 GCA_943326825.2 Chryseobacterium gleum
AATGTTGTTTCTCCTGATACATTATTATTGTTCGTTGCTTGCCATGTAAAGTTTGATGGAACATTAACTTGGTTGGATAAATTCCAATTTAATGATCCATTGCATGATGTTAGGGGTGTTATTTGTACTTTAGGATACACCTGTATAGTTATTGAGCAACTAGTTGAACAACTTGGATTAGAAAGAGGTTGATTCGTAATTGGGTCGAGAGGAATAATCGATAAGCTAATTGTATAAGTTTGAATTGAATTAGAGTTATTTGTTAAAATGATTGATGTCGAACTTGCACTTGGCGAAGCGACAGAATTAGAACAACCACTGCACGAAGTTGGGTTTGTAACTGACCAGCTGTAACTTACAGGAATAGCCGTTGTTCCACACAAAGGCAATGTTGAATTACTTGAAACATTAATAGTAAGAGGAGAGCAGCCAATCGAATTATTATTGACAATTGAACAAATCGGGGGTTGAATAACACATATTGTTTTTGAGTATGTACTAATACCACAAGGATTCATCACATTCAAAGAAATAATATATGTACCAGCAGCAAAAAATTGAACACTTGGACTCATTGTTCCATTAGACCAAATTGATTGATCATTTGGATAACCATTATCAGAACCTAGACTTCCAGAATTGACCGACCATAGATTATTTCCAATGGAATTAGAAGGTGTAATTGTCCAAATAAAAGGTGCTGTATTATCACAACTTGCTCCATTTCCAGTCGGTATAGTTAAACCAAAATCTGATGTATTATTCATCTGAATAATACCGTTAGGACAAATTGTTGATTTATCAATTGTAAATTCTGCTTTAGGGGGTAATCCAACTGAAATTAAACCTGCCGCAGAGGGTTGTGGCTGATTAGAGCAGGGATTCATTGTAATAACAGAAGGTTGAAATACATTATTATAAGTTGATCCTGATATCGAAACAGAATTACCACAGGAAGATCGATTAAAAACATGAGATAAACTTTGTGGTGTATTGGGATGAGTATATACAATTGTTGGAGATCCGTCACCCCAATCAACTGTATATGTAGTACCATTCACATTTGAAACTGGAACATTAAAAGTATAGTCAGTAGTATGAGGTGAACAACCGTTAGCTTGATTAATAAATAATGCTAAACTTGCTGGTGATGGAGAGCTTCCAACAAAAACAGGATAACTTATTATTGACGAGCATCCAATACTTAAATTCATGGAAACTGAAATAGTATAAGATCCAGGAAGATAGGTGTGGATTTGTTGAGCAGAATAATTAGAAGATGCAATTAATTGAGATACGCCATCTCCCCAATTAATTGTTACACTTTGAATTGCTGATAAATTTGAAGGCAAGACCAAATTCACTCCTATAGGACCAGTATTTTGTTGAGGTGTCAAACACTTGACAAGCTGAGTATTAGTAGAATTAAAAGAATTACTAGTAATATTTACACTATAGACATTCAATGATAAATTGTCCTGAACTGTACAATTTCCAATAGTAGCTGATAATGTATATGTGCCCGAATTATTATTTTTTATGTTTGAAATTGTTGGAGTATTATTTGTACTACTAAAATTTGAAGGTCCTGTCCATTGATAATTAACACTGTAACTACCTGCACCATTAATTGATGGTGCAAAACTCACAGACTGTCCAGTACATGTGTTAATATCAGTTCCCGCATTTAAAGAAAGTCCGGAAATTACATCTATGAAAACTACATTGGAATATGAAGAGCAAATAGGATTGTTACTTGAATTTAAAGATGCTACCCTCCTATAATATGTATCTTGCGAAATATTAGAAGGATCAAAATTTGAATTTATTGCTCCAGTTATATTATTCCAATTAATATTATCTATCGAATATTGCCATTGATATCGAATATTTATAGCAGAATTTATAAATGCATCTGTAGTACTTTGAATTAAACTTGGATCACCGTTAGAACAAATAATTTGATCTGAACCTATTACACCAGGATTTAGGTAGCTTATTTCAATTTGGTCAGTTTTAGAACAATTTGAACCATAAGAAACATTAACACTATATATCCCTGACTGATTAATTGGAATAGTATATGAACTATTATTCGCGTTTGTAATTAAAACTCCTCCAAAACTCCAACTATAAATAACATTACTTGGAGACCCTGTAATTGTAGGATTTAAAATAATGCTAGAACCGAAACAAATTGATGTATCTGAACCTAGATTAATAGTCACAGTATTACATTGAGATAATAAATGACTATTTATAAAAATTAAAAATAATAATAAAGTAAATGATTTAGAATGATCTGACATCAATCATAGTGTTAAGTTAAGTAATTGGTTGGTAAATATTATTTACATTACAAATGTAATAAAATAAATTATAATAAGACTTTTTAATTAAAATAACCAATCTTAATCTCAATAATTGAATCAGGTTCCTTTGTGTTTTCATTAAGTACATTATACTTAGTTCTTTTTGTCCAATTCCCATTTTGGTCATAATGATATTTGTAAACATTTTTCTTAAAAATTGCTCCATCACCATTATAATCTACTTCTTCTATCACATTCCCTTTTTCATCATAAACGTAGGTAAATCTATCAAAAAGTATATTAGAAGAATTGTAAATACTATTTTCAATCAAATTTCCATTAGCATCATACTTGTAAACAAAATGTTCATTTAATACATTTCGACTGTTATAATCATTTTCTTCAATCAGATTACCTTTATCATCATATTTATAAGTATAGCTATCATATACTATTCCATTTGAATTTAAATCTTTTTCTTCAATTGCATTTCCATTTACATCATTTACATACTCTGATTTTCCATCTACTAAAGTATCGCTGTTATAATCCAATAACTCTGTTAAAAATCCTTTTTCGTTGTAGTTATAGACATACTTTTCATACATTCTGCCACTTGCATTATACTTTGTTTCGTTTATTAAATGGCTATTTTTATCGTACTCAAAATTAAATTTCTCGGAAACAACATTGTTATTTAAATAATGAATTTCTTCTAATTTATTCCCATCAATTGAATATGTTTCCAAATACTTTTTTTCCAAATTCGTTTTTACTGATTCACCTAATTTATCTTCAGCATCATAAATTGAAATTTCTAACGTTTTTACTTTGCCTTTGAATTGTTCAAATGAAGGCTTATGTAAATTCTGTCCTTTAATTTTTGATTGAGAATAAAGTACAGAACAAATAAAAATAAAAGTCGATAAGATTAGTGTTTTTTTCATAACATCTTTTTTAGTGAATAAAATTAAATATACATTTTTTTTTAATTATAAAGTATAGTTTTGATAAAAAAAAATAAAATTCAAATTGAATAAGCAATTATTTTAAAAGCTATTTTATTTTAAAGTTGAGTTATAAAATTCATACATTTTGCACTAAATAAAGTTGAAAGTTGGTCTTTTTTTAGCAATTCAAGCAATTATCTAAATAAAATATACGGAAAATCATTTATTTCTATCAAATACATTCATATATTTGCATAAATATAGATTAGATAACAAATTAAACAAAATAAATATGGGAAGAGGAGATAAAAAATCTGCAAAAGGAAAAAGAGCAATGGGTTCATATGGTATAACTCGCCCTCGTAAAAAGACAACTTCTACAGCTCCTGTAACTGAAGTAAAAGCAGTAAAAGCAGTAAAAGAAAAAAAGGCGCCTGCTAAAAAAGCTGCTCCAAAAAAAGAAAAAGCAACTGAAGCATAATTTTAAAATGGCTTTCCAATTAGGAAGCCATTTTTTTTGAATAAAAATTTAATTTTTTATCCCTTTTACCTATTAAAAATAAGCTTTAAAATAAAAATTATTGGCATTTTTGTAAAAGTAAATAAGCAAACAAAAAACATCAAACAATGAAACACAATTTCGGAGCAGGTCCTTGTATTTTACCTCAGGACGTTTTCAAACAAGCAGCTGATGCAGTTCTTGATTTTAACGGTTTATCAATTCTTGAAGTTTCTCACCGTCACAAAGATTTCGTTGCCGTAATGGACGAAGCAATTGACTTAGTGAAAAAAGCATTAAATGTTCCTGCAGGATATTCAGTAGCTTATTTACAAGGTGGTGCAACTTTAGGTTTTACAATCGCTGCATTAAATATGATGCGTGATACTAAAAAAGCAGCTTATATTAATACTGGAACTTGGGCTTCAGGTGCAATTAAAGAAGCTAAAAAAGTTGGAGTTGATGTAAATGTTATCGCTTCTTCTGAAGATAAAAACTTCTCATATATTCCTAAAAACTTTGTGATTCCTAACGATGTTGATTATTTACATTTCACATCTAACAATACAATTTACGGAACTCAATATAAAGAATTCCCTAAAACAAGTTTACCATTAGTTTGCGATATGTCTTCTGATATTTTCGCTCAAGAAATTAATGTGGGTGATTTTGATTTAATTTATGCAGGTGCACAAAAAAATCTAGGTCCAGCTGGAGCTACTTTATATATTGTAAAAGATGACGTTTTAGGAAAATCTACTTCTCCATTTATGCCATCTTATTTGGATTTGAAACAACAAGTTGAAAAAGAATCAATGTTGAATACACCTCCTGTATTTTCTGTTTACGTAGCAATGTTAAACTTACGTAATATGATTGCAAATGGAGGAGTAAAAGCGATTGCAGCTAAAAACAACGCAAAAGCAGCTTTATTATATAGCGAAATTGATGCAAATCCATTATTCAATGGTTCTGTAGCAACTGAAGATCGTTCAAACATGAATGTTACGTTCACATTAAAAGATGATTCTAAAAATGAATTATTCGATAAAATGTGGAAAGAAGCTGGAATCGTAGGTTTACCAGGTCACAGATCAACCGGTGGATACAGAGCGTCTATTTATAATGCATTACCAATTGAAAGTGTTCAAGTATTGGTGGATGTAATGAAAGAATTTACTAGAACAAACGGTTAAGATAATTTTGAATTTTGAATTTTTAATGTTGAATGTTGAATTGAATAGATTTCATTAAACATTAAACATTAAACATTAAACATTAATAAAGGTGAAAATATTAGCAAACGATGGAATTTCTGCATTGGGTCAGGAATTATTAGAAAAAGCAGGATATACTGTAATTACAGAAAAAGTAAATCAAGAAGATTTAGCAAAAGCTGTAAATGAAAATAATATTGAAATGGTTTTAGTGAGAAGTGCTACAACTGTTCGTAAAGAAGTGATCGATGCTTGTCCAAATTTAAAATTAATTGGACGTGGTGGTGTTGGTATGGATAATATCGATGTTGCTTACGCTCGTGAGAAAGGTTTGACGGTTATCAATACACCTGCATCTTCTTC